>DATJET010000047.1:0-29628 GCA_035496295.1 Gemmatimonadaceae bacterium | reverse complement strand
CCGCGCCCGGAGTTCGCGCTCGAGCGCCGCCTTGTAGATGTGCTCGAGAAAACCGTGGCCGAGCGTATCGTACACATTGAAGAACGCGCCGATCGCCGAACCGGTGAGCTCCTCGTGGATCAATCCAATCGCGGTCATGGCGTGAACAGAAACACAGCATGCGAATCGGTGCGGCAGCATTTCATTGCAGGCGTGGCTTTCTCGTTGCACAGCACGGATCGCGAACGAGTCAACCGCTCATCTGAGCTGGCATCTACGCTGATGAAGAAACGGACAGAGCGCGGACCAAACTGACACGACCGGACAAGAACAAGAAAAAAGTGATTTCACGTTTTGTCTTGTTTCTTGGTCGTCCGTGCTTTGTCCGATCTGTCCGTGCTTTGTCCGTTTCCTCATGGGCGTAGATGCCAGGCACGTCGGCTACGCAGCGGTGCTAACGCCACGCCGCGATCGGATCGCCATGACCAACGACGGCACCACGTACAACGTGATGGGCGTCGAGAGCGCCAAGCCGCCGATCACCGCCAGAGCCAGCGGGCGCTGCAGCTCGCTGCCGGGACCAAGGCCTAACGCCAGCGGCAGCAGCCCGAACAGCGTGCACAGTGTGGTCATGAGAATGGGCCGCAGTCGAACGCGGGCCGCGTCGCGCAGCGCCAGGTTCAACGGCATGCCCTCGTGCCGCATCCGATACCGCGTGAAGTCGAGTAGGATGATGCCATTCTTGACGATCAGGCCGACGAGCAGGATCAGACCCATGAACGACGACACGTTGAGCGGCGTCCCGGTAATCAGCAGCAACACGACGGCGCCGACAAACGACACCGGCGCGGCCAGCGCGATGATCAACGGCTCCGTGAACGACTCGAACTGAATCACCATCACCGCGACCACGCTCACGGCGGCCAGAGCAAGCACGAGGAGTAACGCCCGGAACGCCTGCTGCTGACTCGCGTACTGACCGGCGATCTCGACACGAATGCCGGTCGGCGCCGGATGCGCGGCGAGCACGGCCTTCACGTCCTTCATCACATCGCCGAGCGAGCGGCTGCTCACGTCGGCGGTCATATCGAGCATCTGCTGCTGGTTCTCGCGATCGAGCTCGGCCCGCGAATCCACGGCGCGCACCGACGCCAGGCTCGACAACGGAACGATCGTATGACCGCTCGTGCCGGTCATGATCGGCAACGAGCCCAACCGCAATGGATCGTATCGGACCGAATCCGGTGCGCGGACGCGCACGCCGATGGGACGGTCGCCGGCGTGCACCTGTCCGGACTCGACGCCTAACAACGACGCGCTCAGCGCGCTGCCCACCTGCGCCGGCGTGAGTCCCACCCGCGAGGCCTCGGCGCCGTCGACGCGGAGCAGCATCTCGGCCGCCGGTTCGCTCACGCCATCGTACAGATCCTCGATGCCGTCCACCTTCGACATCGGCTCGGCCAGCGCCTTGGCGTACGACTCGAGTGCGTCCAGCTGCGGGCCGAAGATCTTGATCTCCACCGGCCGGGCCGCGCCGGCCAGGTCGTTGATGACGTCGGACAGGATCTGCACGAACTCGATGTGCAGGCGCGGCGCCGCCGCTTGGATCTTCGGCCGCACGTCGTCGATCACGTCGTCCACGCTGCGGTCGCGCTCCGACCGCGGTACGAGGCGCGCCGCGATGTCGCCGCTGTTCTGCTGCGTCGCGAACAAACCGAGCTCCGCGCCTAACCGACGCGAGGTGCCGGCGATCTCCGGCGTGCGCGCGAGGATGTTCTCCGCGATGCGCACCTGGCGGTCGCTCTCGGCGAGCGCCGTGCCGCCCGGCGTGAAATAGTCGAGCACGAACGCGCCTTCGTCCATCTCCGGCAGGAACCCGGTGCCGGTGAACTGGTACGCCACGACGCCGCCAACCGCGAGCAAGGCCGCGATCACCACCGTGCGCCCGGGATGCCGGAGCGCGGCATCGAGCGACCGCGAGTACGCGTCCGTTAGGCTGGCGAGCGCGCGGCCGATTCGCGCGCTCACGCCGTGGCCGGCGATATCGTCTCCCTGGCCTTCGACCTCGTGCGCGGTCACGAACTGCTCGCTCAGGAGCGGGATGATCGTGAGCGCGAGCAGCAGCGACACCAGTACGGCGATGGACAGCGTGATCGAGAGCGCATGGAAGAACTGACCCACCACGCCCTGGAGCAGGCCGAGCGGCAGGAACACGACCACGGTCGTGATGGTCGACGATGTGACGGGCCACACCAGCTCGCGCACCGCCTCGCGAATCGCCGCGTGGCGGTCCGGCGTTAGGCGCACGTGCCGCGCGATGTTCTCGGTGATCACCACGGCGTCATCGATCACGAGGCCGATCGCAATCGCCATCGCGCCGAGCGTCATCAGGTTGAACGTCTGGCCCAACAACCGCATCACGAACACGGTGATCATGAGCGTCAGCGGAATGGACGTCGCGCTGATGGCCGTGATGCGTGCGTGCCGGAGGAATACCAGCAGGATCAGCACCGCGAGGACGGCGCCCACGAGCATCGCGTCGCGCACCGAGCGCACGGCGTCGCGCACCAACGACGCCTGGTCGTACACCGGTTTGAGCCGCACGCCCGGTGGCAGCGTCTTCTGCACCTGGGCCGCGATCGCGGCCACGCTGTCGGCGATGAGCAGTGTATTGCCGCCGATCTGCCGAGTCACGTTGAGCAGTGCGGCCGGCCGCCCGTCGCCGGCGATCACGCTCACGCGGTCCTCGGTGCCTAACATCACGGTCGCGAGATCGCGCACGCGAAGTCCGTTGGACACTACGACATTGCCGACGTCCTCCACGTTGTGCGCTTCGTCGTCGGTGACGATGAGGTACTGCCGGTAGTCGCGCGCGACGCGGCCCACGGCCTGCGGCGTGATCGCCGAGTCGATGGAGGTGGCGAGGTCGTCGTACGAGAGGCCGGCCGACGCGAGCCGTTCGGGATCGGCCACGACCTCGATCTCGCGCACGTCGCTGCCTTGCACGTCTACCAGGCCAACGCCCGGAATGCGCGAGAGCAACGGCTTGATCTGATAGCGCGCGATGTCGAACAGCGTCGCCGGGTCGCCGCCCTCGAGGTTGTACGACAGAATCGGGAAGAGCGACGGCGTGAGCCGCGCGACCTGTACCTGGATGCCCGACGGCAGCTGCTGCTGCGCTTCGTTCACGCGCGCCTGCACGAGCTGCAGCGCGTAGATCATGTCCGTGTTCGGCGCGAACGTCACGTTGATCTGGCACGAGCCGCGGATGGTCTTGGAGTCGACCCGGCTCACGCCCGGCACCACGCTTACGGCTTCCTCGAGCGGGCGGGTAATGCTGAACACGATCTGCTGCGCGCCTAACGCCGAACCTTCCGCCACGACCGTGATCCGCGGGAACACGAGCTCGGGGTAAATGGCGGATGGCAGCTGGAGCGCCGCACCGATGCCGGCAGCGCTGAGCAGCGCCACCACCAGATAGATGAAACGGCGCTGCCGGACGAGGTAATCGAAGAGGCTCACGGCTTGACCGGGACGATCTTCGCGCTGTCGGCGACGCCGTACGCGCCGTACGTGACCACGCGCTCGCCCGCCGCTACGCCCTTCAGGATCTCGGCGTCGCTCTCGGTGCGCGCACCCACGTCCACGTCGCGCGCGTGCGCCACACCGGACGAATCGACGACATACACGCGATAGCCTTCGCCTTCGGGCACCAGCGCTTGAATCGGTACGGAGACGGCGTCGGCGTGCACCGCGGCGTCGATCCGGCCGAACACCGTTTCGCCAATGCGCAGCGCGCGCGCCGGATGGTCGAGCCGTGCGCGCACCCCGACGCTCCGCGTGGCCGAGTCGAGCGTCACCGCCACCGATTGCACGAGACCCTTGCCTAACGCTTCGCCGCCCGCGTTGGCGCCGGCCACGAGCGATACGCTGTCGCCCGGGTGCACGCGCGCCGCCAGGGCAGGGGAGAGCGCGAGCACGATATCCAGTGCCTTGGGATCGGCGACCTCGACCACGGCCTGGCCCGGGTCGACCGATTGGCCTAACACAGCGTTGAGTCGCGTGACGACGCCGGCGATCGGCGTGCGCAGCGTGGCCAGATCGACGTTCCGTTGGGCAGCGATGAGCGCCGCCTGCGCCTGCGCCAGTTCGGCGGCTGCCGTTTCCGCATCCTTGCGCGGCGCGATGCCTTGCTCGGCGAGTCGCGTCGCGCGGTCGTGGCTTGCCTGCGCGGTCGCGACGGCCGCCTGCGCGCTCTTGGCCGCTGCATCGAACGGCGCGTGGTCGAGCTCCACGAGTGTTTCGCCGGCTGTCACGTGTTGGCCGACGGACACGTCGATGCGCGACACGCGCGCGGTGGCGGGCGCCGACAACGCCGCGAGCCCCCACGGCCGCCCGGCGACCGTGCCGATCGCGTCCACGGTTTCGACGAACGGATGCCGAGTGGCTTGCGCGATGCGTGCCCCCACCACCGGCGGCGGCCCAGCGCCGGCGTCATCACCCTCTTGGCCGCCGCGGCGGCACGACGCTACTGCGACGGCGAGCACACATAGAATCAGGAATCGTGGCATTACGGACCCTTGCTGGACGCGGTCGCCAGCTGGAGCGCGGCATCGGCGATCTGTGCGGCCGCGACGTCGTCGACGAACTGGAGCAGCAACCCGCGCGCGTTGCGCTGCGCTTCCAGTACGTTAGGCAGTGCGGACGCGCCCTCGGCGTACGCGGCGAGCGACATGCGCGCGACCGTATCCGCGCCGGCGAGCAGGCGCCGATCGCGCTGCGCGCGTGTGATGGCCAACGCGCGCTCGCGCGCCGACCGCAGCCGCTCGGCGTCGCTCTCGCGCGTGGTTAACGTGAGTTGGGCGCGCGCACGGTTGCGGGCCGCCTGGGCGGTCGCGATCGCGCCGCCGTGGCGGTCGAACAGCGGCAGCGGTACCGACACACCGAACAGCGGCAGGGCACCGGGCTCCTGGCCCGTCGGATCGCCGCCTTCGATTCCGGCCTGGAGTGATGGTGCCGCGAACACGTTGCGGCGCTCGAGCGCGTACGATCGCTCGGCGGCATCGAGATCGGCGCGCGCGGCGGCAACCGCGAACGGCGCGGCGCTGTCGCCGGGCGCGGGCGGATCGCCGGCCGGAATCGCGAGGCTGTCGGTGAGTGCGATCGCGAGCGTGTCGGCCGTGATGCCCATCAAGCGTTGCAGGTCGAGCAGCGCCAATACCGCGGTGAGCGAGTCATCCTGCGCGGTGTTCTCGAGCTGTCCCGCGTTGATCTCCGCCAGGCGCACGTCGAGCTCGCTCGCATCGCCGGCCTGGAGCCGGCGCTGCGCCATGTGGAACAGACTGTCTGCATCGAGCGCGTCGCGGCGGCCTAACCGGGCGTGCTCTTGCAGGGCGAGCACGCGCGCGTAGCTCGTCTCGGCGACGAACGCCACCGATGCGCGAGCGAACGCGAGGCGCAGCGACGCCGCCTGCTGGCCCGCAGCCGCCGCGCCGATGCGCGGATTGCGCACCCACGGAAAGTCGAGCGGAATGTCGAGGATGGAGTGGTGCCGCGGGATGTCTTTCGTGTACTGAAACGAAAACGTCGGGTTGGGATACGCGCGTGCCGTGGACACGCCGGCGGCGGCCGTCGCGCTGTCGGCGCCGGCGAGCGCGATGAGCGGCTGCGACGAGAGCGCAGCGGCCACAGCCTGCGCGCGTGTGACGGGTTGTTGGGCACCAGCACGCGGCGCCATCGCTACGGCGGCTGCGAGAGCGGCGCTCACCAACAGCGCACGGGTCGAAGTCGGGTGCGGAGCGTTCGTCGGGCCCATTCAATGTGAAGTTAGAGGCGCAAGCTGTCAGCGCGATTACAGTCAGGGCGCTCTCGGGAATGTCAGCACGACTTTCGTCCCAACGCCGGGCGTCGAGTCGAGCGAAACCGAGGCGCCGTGCGCGCTCGCGATCCACCGCGCGATCGACAGCCCGAGTCCGGCGCCCGGCGCGCGCTCGCGCGCATTCTCGGCGCGATAGAACCGGTCGAACACGTGCTGGATCTGTGATGCGGGAATGCCGATGCCCGTGTCCGCCACGACGACGGTCGACGTTCCATTGGACGCCGATACGTCGACGCGAACGCGCCCACCTTGCGGCGTGAATTTCACCGCGTTGTCCAGAATCTGCATGAGCAGCTGGCGGACGAGCGCGCGGTCGCCGATGATCGGGCTCTCCTCGAACGTGCCGACTTCCACCGTCACGCCGCGCTGGCGCGCGAGCACGTGCGCGGCGTCCGCCGCATCGAGCGCGATGTCGTCGAGGAAGAGCCGGTCGTGCGCCACGGGCCATTCGCCGGCATCGGCGTGCGCGAGCGTGAGCAGGTCGCCCACGATGCCGCCTAACCGCTTGGCTTCGTCCTCGACGCGGGACAACGTCTCGATGTACGCCGCCGGCTCGCGCTCGCGCTGCAGGGCCACTTCGGCGCGCGTCCGCAGCACGGCGATGGGTGTGCGCAGCTCGTGGGCGGCGTCGGCCATGAAGCGGCGCATCTGCGCCATGGTGGCTTCCACCGGCGCGGTCGATTTGCGCATCAACACCCACCCGCCTAACGCAACGAGCAGCAGGGCGGCCAGCGCGGCGCCGCCGAACGCGCCGATGAGGGAGGCGTAGCGGTCCTCCAGCTCCACGCGATCGGCCGCCGCGAGCGCGATGTAGCGCGTTCCGCTCGACGTGGTGAATGTCGTGGCGTGGATCCGCAGCGTGTGGCCGCGCCCAACGTGCGCGTTGAGCGTGACGTCGCCTCCCGCCGCTGCCGCGCGCAGTGCGGCGCGCGTGGCCCATTCCGGCGCGGCGGGCGGCTTGAACGGTGTGGCACCGCCGGTCAAGAGGAACAGCTGCCGGTCGGGGATGTGGAGCTCATCCACAGCGTCCACGACCTGGCCGCGCGCTTCCTGCGCTTCCATCTCGCGAATATTCGCGGCGCGAATGAGCTGCTGCGTGGCGGCCTCGAGCGACGCGTCGAGCTGTGCCGTGATCTGCGAGCGGATCACCGCGAACAGGCCGCCGCCTAACAGGACGAGGATCAGGCCGAACGTCGCCGCGTACCACGCGGTGAGACCCAAGCGGATGCGCGTCAGCGGCAGCATCGATCGGTGCTCACTGGCCGAATCGGTACCCCGCGCCGCGCACCGTATGGATCAACCGCGGCGTGAAGCCCTCGTCGATCTTGCGCCGTAACCGCCGCACGAGTACCTCGAGGACGTTGGTGAAGGGGTCGTGGTTGTCGTCCCACACGTACGCGGTGATCGCTGCTCGATCCACCACCTCGCCCTCGTGCTGCAGAAAAAACTCGAGCAGCGAATATTCCTTTCCCGTGAGCACGATCTCCGTGCCGGCGCGCCGCACACGATGTGCACGGAGATCCACTTCCAGATCCTCGATGCGACGGAGCGACGGCTCGAGCCGCGGCTGCCGCCGCGCCAGCGCGTGAATGCGTGCGAGCAACTCGCGGAACGCGAACGGCTTCACGAGATAATCATCGGCGCCCGCCTCGAGTCCTCGCACGCGATCGTCCACCGCGCTGCGTGCCGTGAGCATGAGAATCGGCGTCGCGACTTCTCCCGCGCGCAGCTGCGCGCAGAGATCGAGCCCGCTGCCGCCGGGCAGCATGATGTCGAGCACGATGACATCGTACGCGTTCGCGAATGCGGCGTGGCTCCCGTCGGCGAACGTGTGCATGATCACCGCATCGATGTGCTGCTCGCCCAACCCGTCGCGGAGAATGCGCGACAGCTCGGAATCATCTTCAACGATCAGTATTCGCATGGCGAGTTTGGCACGTCTCAAAGGTGGAGCCGACGCGTGCGCCTTGGCAATCGACGCACGCCGCCCCCTTCCCGAAGGCGGCGCGCGCCGCCGTTTCCCCAGGCGCAGTGCTTCCCCAAAGGCGACGCCAGTCGCCGGTTCGCCGTCCTCGCATATCTTTCCCGCCATGATCGAAGCCCGGGTCGCCACCGTCGACGTCTATCCCTTGCGCCGCCACGCCAATGCGTGGCAAACGCTGGTACTCGAGCGCGCGCCCAACACGCGCTGTACGGGTGCATGGGAAGCCGTACATGGCCACATCGAGGCGGGCGAACGCCCCGAGGATGCGGCGATACGCGAGGTGGCCGAGGAAACAGGACTGGTCGTTTCCCGCCTGTACAATGTGACCGTGCAACCATTTTATCTGCACACCATGAATCTCGTCACGCTCGCGGTCGCGTTCGCCGGCGTCGTTGACGACGGCGTGGTGCGGTTGTCGAGCGAACACGCGCGCGCCGAATGGGTCTCCATCGACGACGCCATCGCGCGCTACGCCTGGCCTCGTTCGGCGGTCGCGTTGCGCGAGGCAGCGTACCTGCTGCGCGGCGGCGATGGCGGCGCGGTCGACGACGTGTTGCGGGTCCGCTGAGGTGTTGCCGGCAACGAGCGCCTCGCCCAACGGTGCACTGACGGTGAGCGAACGGCGCGCATTGATCGCGCTGCTGCTCGTGTTCGTCGCGCTCCTGTTCGTGGAGCTGCCCGGCTCGTGGCTCATGGAACCCGACGAGGCGCGCTACGCCGAGATCCCGCGCGAGATGCTGGCGACGCACGACTACGTGACCCCGCGCCTGAACGACGCGCACTACTTCGAGAAGCCGCCGCTCCTCTACTGGGCCAACGCGCTGTCGATGCGGGCATTCGGCCTCAACGCCTACGCCGCGCGCCTGCCCACGCGGCTGGCTGCGTTAGGCACCGCCGCCATTGTGGTGTTCGAGCTCGAGACGCCGGCCCTCGCGGGATGGGGGTTGTGGGCCGCGCTCATCCTGCTCTCGGCGCCGTTGACCTTCGTCCTGGGCCGGTACAATCTCACCGATGGGATCCTCACCTGCGCGATGACGGGCGCGTTCTTCGCGTTGCGCCGGTTTCTCCTCGCACGCGAGCGCGGGGCGCGCGCCGTGGGCGCCCTCGCCGCGTTAGGCGCCTGCGTGGCGCTCGCCGTGCTGGCCAAGGGCCTCATCGGCATCGTGTTCCCGGGCCTGGTGCTGCTCATCTGGGCGGGCGTCACCGGGCCGTGGCGCCGGGTGGGCGAAGCGCTCTGGTCACCGGCGCCGGTGGTGTTTCTCGTCGTGGCCGTGCCGTGGTTCGTGCTCGTCCAACGCGCCGCGCCGGACTTTGCCACCATCTTCTTCGTCCGCGAGCACTTGGCGCGATTCGCGACGGGCGAAGCCAAGCGCGCCGGCCCGGTGTACTATTTCGTCGCCGCCTTCATCGCCGGCTTCATGCCGTGGACGTTCGTCACGGCGCGCACCGTTAGGCAGATAGCGGAGTCGTGGCGCGAGCGGGCGGCCGCACACGCGGACGACGTGTTCTTCGCGATCTGGTTCTGCGTCATCCTCGTGTTCTTCTCGGTGTCACGGTCCAAGCTGCTGCCATACATCCTGCCCGCGTTCCCGGCCGCGACGGCGCTCGTCGCCCGTGCGATCCTCACGCGCACCGAGAGCATGCGACGCCCGTTGGTCGCCCACGCGACCGTCGTCACGCTCGTTGCGGTAGGCGGCGTGGCGTACGGCATCGCGAGCGGCGAGGTCCGGCGCTATGACGTGACGTGGCTCGCCGCGTTGGGCGCCGTCCTCCTCGTTGCGGGCGCCTGGACCGGCGTCGCCTTCGCGCGTGAACACGGCCGCCGCGCCATGTTCCCGGCCGCGTTGGGCTGGGGCGGTCTGTACCTCGCCATCATCCTCGCCATGCCGCGCGTCGCCGACGACTTGTCGGGGCACAACCTCGCGCTCGTCGCCGCGCGGACACCCGACGCTCGAGTCGTGTCCTATCGCTGCTACCCGCAAGACTTCCCGTGGGTGCTGCGTCGTCCCATCGCCGTCGCCGACTACGTGGACGAGCTCGGCTCCGATGACGTGCGGCCGCCGGAGTACTACTGGACGCGAGACGAATTCTGGAAACGATGGAACTCCGGCGAGCATCTCGTGGTGGTCGTCAAGCGCCGCACTCGCGCCGAGTTCGATCGCTCGAACGTCCGTGGGACGCCGCTTGCCGCGAATCGGAAGTATGTTGTATTGGCGAATTTTCCGGCTGCAGCCGCGTCCCCTAACCTGGCGAGATGAGAGAACCCGCTGGTCCTCCCGCACCGCGTCACGCGGATCGCACCTCGTTCCTCCCGTTCTCGCGTCCCACCATCGGTGACGCGGAGATCGAGGAAGTCATCGACTGCATGCGCTCGGGATGGATCACCACCGGCCCCAAAGTCGAGCGCTTCACGAGCGACTTCGCGGCGTACGTCGGTGGGCGCCATGCGGCGGCGGTATCGTCGGCCACCGCGGGTTTGCACGTGGCGCTCCTCGCACACGGCATCGGGCCGGGAGATGAGGTCATCACGTCGCCGATGACGTTCGTGGCTACGCTCAACGTGATCGAGCTCGTGGGCGCGGTGCCGGTGCTCGCCGACATCGACCGTCGCACGCTCCAAATTCGTGTTGACGAAATTGCGCGGTGCATCGGTCCACGCACGCGCGCGATCGTGCCGGTGCACTTCGTTGGGCAGCCGGTGGATCTCGATCCCGTGCTCGAGCTCGCCCGCACCCACGGCCTCACGGTGATCGAGGATGCCGCGCACGCTGCCGGCACCGAATACAAAGGGCGGCGCATTGGATCATTCCCGACCACCAGCGTGTTCTCGTTCCACCCCAATAAGAACATCACCACTGGTGAAGGCGGCATGGTGGTGACGCACGACGAGGCCGTGATGTCGCGCGTGACGCTGCTCAAATTCCACGGCATGAGCCGCGACGCATGGAAGCGCTTCGACCGGGCGGGATCGCCGCGCTACGATGTGGCGCTCCCGGGCTACAAGTACAACATGCTGGACATGCAGGCTGCGTTAGGCATCCACCAGCTGCCCAAGCTCGATGCGTTCATCGACGCGCGCCGGCATCTGGCCGACCGCTACCAGGCCGCCTTTCGCGATCTCGACGCGCTCATGCTGCCGGAGCTGGTTCCGTATCCGGCGCGCCACGCCTGGCATCTGTACACGCCGCTCGTCAACATCGATGCGCTCTCGATCGACCGCGACGCGTTCATGGCCGAGCTCAAGGCGCGCAACATCGGCGTCGGTCTGCACTATACGGCGGCACACGAGTTCTCGTACTATCGCGATCGGTACGGGTGGTGCCCGGACGATTACCCCGACGCGCACTTCGTCTCCGAGCGAATTCTTTCGCTCCCGCTCTATCCCTCGCTGAGCGACGCCGATCAGGATGACGTGATCGCCGCCGTTCACGACATTGCCCAACGGAGCGCGAGATGAGCGGCGCGTCGCGTGCGAAGGTCTCGGTGGTCGTTCCCGTGTACAACGAGGAGGCCAACATTCCCGAGCTCGTGCCGCGCCTCTTCGCCGTGCTCGACGCGCTCGATCGCCCGTCCGAGGTGATCTGCGTCGATGACGGCAGCCGCGATCGGTCGCTCGACGTGCTGCGAGGATTCGTCGACCGCTATCCCGACCGTCTGCGCGTCGTCGAACTGAGTCGCAATTTTGGCCAGCACCCGGCGATCCTCGCCGGGTTCGCGATCGCGAGCGGTGACGTGATCGTCACCATCGACGCCGATCTGCAGAATCCGCCGGAGGAAATTCCGAAGCTGCTCGCGCTTGCCGATCAGGGCTTCGATGTCGTCGGTGGTGTGCGCGAAGTACGCCGCGACAGTCTCTTTCGTCGCGCGGCCTCGCGCATCGTGAATCGTGTGACGACGACCATCACCGGCATCCGGATGACCGACTACGGATGCATGCTGCGCGCGTACTCGCGCGAGGTGATCGATCTCATCAACCGGTGCGAGGAGTCGTCGACGTTCATTCCGGCCCTGGCGCAAACGTTCTCCCGCCGCCCGGCCGAGGTCTCCGTTAGGCACGCCGAGCGTAGGGCGGGCGCGTCCAAGTACTCGATATACCGGCTGCTGCGCCTCAACTTCGATCTGATGACGGGATTCTCCGTCGTGCCGCTGCAGATCTTCACGCTCTTCGGCTTTCTCACCGCGAGCGGCGGCCTGGTACTCGGCGTCTACCTGCTGGTACGGCGCTTCATCCTGCTGCGCGCGTCCGAAGCCGACGGTGTGTTCACGTTGTTCGCCCTGGCCTTCGTGGTGATGGGCGTGCTCATGGCCGGGTTAGGCATCGTGGGCGAATACGTGGGGCGCATCTACCAGGAAGTCCGCGGCCGCCCGCGCTACCTGGTGCGCCGTGTGTACGGCGGCGCGAGCGCGGTCATCCGTCTGGAGGGCGGCGTCGAGGGCACGGTGCCGCGTCCATGAAAGGACCGCGCATCGCGCTCTTCGCCTACGCCGACGTCGGACACGCCTGTCTGTCGATGCTGCTCGAGCGGGACGCGCACGTGGCCGTCGTGTACACGCACGCCGACGCGCCGGGCGAGACGACCTGGTTCCCGTCGGTGGCGCAGCTCGCGGTCCGCAACGGCATCCCGGTGCGCCTCGATGCGCGCCTGGCGGAACCCGCGCAGCTGGCGGCGTTCCGGTCGGCGGCGCCGGACCTCGTGCTCTCGTGCTACTATCGCTCGCTCCTGCCCCTCGCGGCGCTGGCCGTTGCTCCGTTAGGCAGCTTCAACGTGCACGGCTCGCTCCTGCCGCGCTATCGCGGACGCGCGCCCGTCAACTGGGCCGTGCTCAACGGCGAAACGGAAACCGGCGCCACCCTCCATGTGATGACCGCCCGCGCCGACGCCGGCGACATCGTCGACCAGGAGGCGGTGCCCATTGGCCCCGACGACACAGCATGCGAGGTCCAGGCGCGTGTCTGCGACGCTGCCGTGCGCGTGCTCGAGCGGCAGCTCGATGCCCTCGCCTCGGCGCGCGCGCCGCGCCGGCCCCAGGACGCGTCGCGCGCCACGACGTTCGGCAGGCGCCGCCCCGAGGACGGTGCGTTCGACTGGAGCCGGCCGGCCGCCGAGATCCACAATCTGGTGCGTGCCGTGTCGCACCCCTATCCGGGCGCATTCGCGCCGCACGCCGGACGCACGTTGTACGTCTGGCGCACCCGCAACGGCGGCTGGAGTGCTAACGGAGCCCAACCGGGCGAGATGCGCGTGATCGACGACTGTCTGTACGTCGCGTGCGGCGGCCCCGACACGCAATGGCTCGAGATCGTCCGCGGCCAGATCGAGGGCGACGTCGAGCGCGACGGCGCGGACCTCGCGCGCCACCTCGCGCCCCACACGTCCACCACTCCTCAGGCAACATGAAAGTTCTCATCCTCGGCGTGAATGGCTTCATCGGCAATGCGCTCACCGAACGCATCCTCACGACTACGGACTGGGAAGTGTTCGGGCTCGACATGTCCGTCGAAAAGATCGAGCCGTTCCTCGACAACCCCCGCTTCCGGTTCCTCGAGGGCGACATCGCGATCAACAAGGAGTGGATCGAGTACCACATCAAGAAGTGCGACGTCGTGCTGCCGCTCGTTGCGATCGCCACGCCGGCGACGTACGTGCGCAATCCGTTGGCGGTGTTCCAGCTCGACTTCGAGGAGAACCTGCGCATCGTGAAGCAATGCGTGCGCTACAAGAAGCGCGTGGTGTTCCCGTCCACATCCGAAGTGTACGGCATGTGTCCCGACGCCGAGTTCGACGAATACCGATCGACGCTCGTGTACGGACCGATCCACAAGCAGCGGTGGATCTACTCGACGAGCAAGCAGCTGCTCGACCGCGTGATCTTCGCGTACGGCCAACAGGAGGGCCTCCAGTTCACGCTGTTTCGTCCCTTCAACTGGATCGGCCCGCACTTGGACAACGTGGACTCGCCCAAGGAAGGATCGTCGCGCGTCCTGACGCAGTTCCTGCACAACATTCTCTACGGCGAACCGATCAAGCTTGTCGACGGCGGACGGCAGCGGCGGTCGTTCACGCACATCCAGGACGGCATCGACTGCTTGATGCGCATCCTGGTGAACGAAAACGGTGTGGCCAACGGCGGGATCTTCAACATCGGGAACCCGGCGAACGACGTGTCGATTCGCGAGCTCGCCGAGCGCCTCCTCTCCGCGGTGGCGCGCTACCCGGGCTACGAGGCCGTCGCCCAACAGACGCCGATCGTCGACGTCAAGTCGGAGACCTACTATGGCGACGGCTACCAGGACATCCCGACACGCGTTCCATCCATCCGCCACGCCGCCGACAAGCTGGGCTGGTCGCCGCGCATCGGGTTCGACGAGGCCATCCGCCTAACGTTGGACTTCTACCTGTCGTCGCGCAAGCGGCCGCTGGCGCCGTGACCGGTCCGGCGCGCGCCGCGCCGGCCGTCCGGCGCGTCGCGCTCAAGGTGGACTGCGACACCTTCCTCGGCACGCGCGCCGGCCTGCCCAACCTGCTGCGCGCGCTCGGCACGCGCGGCATCCGCGCGACGTTTTTCTTTACGTTAGGCCCCGACCGCTCCGGGCGCGCGATCGCGCGGGTGTTCACGCGCAGGGGCTTTCTGCGAAAGATGCTGCGATCGCGCGCGCTGTCGCTGTACGGACCGCGCACGGCGCTCTACGGCACCGTGCTGCCCGCGCCGATGATCGGCGGCCGGCTCTCGGCGTCGATCGCCGCGGTGGGCGCGGCCGGCCACGAGGTGGGCGTGCACGCCTGGGACCACGTCCGCTGGCACGACAAACTCGGCCGCCTAACGGAAGCGCAGATCGCCGCCGACTACGGTCGCGCACACGAAACCTTCGCGCGGATCTTCGGACATCGCGCTCGCGCATCGGCCGCGCCGGGCTGGCACGCCACGGCCGGCTCGCTCACGGTCCAGGAGCGCTTCAACCTGCTGTATGCATCGGACACGCGCGGCGGCACGCCGTTCTATCCCGAGGCCGGCGGCACGCGCTTTCGAACCATTCAGCTGCCGACCACCCTCCCCACGTGGGACGAGACGTACAACTCACCCGAAATGCCGGACGACGCATCTCTCATCGCGTACTACCGTCACGCGATCACCGGTACCGAGATCCACTCGATTCATACCGAGGTCGAGGGGACGGCGCTGATGCCGTTGTTCGAGCGCCAGCTCGATGCGTGGATCGAGGACGGCGTCACGTTCGTGACGCTCGAGGAGATCGCGAAGGAATGGCTGGCGACACCGGACCGCGTGCCGGTGCGACGCATCGTGCGTGGGGAATTGCCGGGACGCGCCGGCCTCATCACGACCAGCGTCCCGGTCTGATCAGCGCGTCAACCCGCCGCGGCCGAGCCCGAACACCGATCGAGCAGCGCCTTCCCCGCTTGCTGCACGGCGCCGGACGCCGGGCGCCCGTCTTCCACCCAGCCCGAGCGCGTGTAGTGGCGGAGCACGGTCTCGGTGCGCACGTCGATCGTCGAGCCCTTCTCGCCGTTCGCTTTCGTTTGCACGAGCAGCTTGTCCACCTGTTGCTGCTCCTGGGGCAGGTCGCCCGACGCGTCGCGATTGATGCGTTGGGCATCGATCGACCCTTCGCGCTCGTTCCATGTGCGCGGCGTGTAGCCCAGCTCCTTGAGCTGGTCCATCGAACACTGGAACGCATCGCCGCGGGTGTGTGTGCTGGCGCCGCTCAGCGTCGGCCAGTACGTCGCGCAGCCTGCCGCGACGCCCAACACAGTTAGGCCGCCGATGACGCGGCGAGCGAGCCCCGAGAACCTCGACCAATCCGTCACGCGCGTCCGCCTCCTCCCGTGGACCGTTGCCGCGCCGTCGGCAGACACTCATTGAGCTCCATCGGCGCGTTCGGCTTGACGCGCACGCTCTTCGCAGGAATCCCGACGTTCACGTGATGCGGCCTCACATCCTTGGTGGCCACCGCCATCGCGCCCACCATCGCATCACACCCCACGTGCACCCCGGCCAGCACCGTCGCGTGGTACGTGATCCGCACGCCCTCGTCGATCCGCGTCAGCGCGTTCGTCACGTCGCGCTGATCCACGATGCTGTGCGTGTGGCTGTAGATGTTGGCGTAGTCGGAGATCGAGACGCGATTGCCTAACACGATCCCGCCGCGGTCGTCCAGCAGCACGTGCCGGTGGATCACCACGTCGTCGCCCACGTCCATGTTGTAGCCGAACGAGAACTCGACGTGCTGGAAGGCCTTGAAGTTCTCGCCGCACCGCTTGAAGATGCGCGGCGCGAGCAGCCGCCGGAGACGCACGCCGATGTCCACGTTCTGTCCACCGAGCGGCGTGCGATCGAAGCTGTACCAAAGCCAGAGCAGGGGCTTCACGCGCTGGAATCGGGCTTGGTCGCAATCCGCGTAGTACTCCGGCTCGAGCGTCACGTTGCGCGGGTCGAGTGCAAGGAGCGCGGCGCGGGTGCCTAACGGCAGGGACTCGTCGGTGACCGCCGTGTCCCACTCGCGCGCGTACTCGGGATAGACGATCTCACAGAGCGTCCGACGGCACATCAGACTATGGTCGGCATCGTCGCGCGCGAGCTGGTCCGCCACCTGCTCGAGCCACGCATCGACGATCTGCCCACCGGGGGGCGGCGCAAGTTTCTTGAGCGGCAGAAGGGCCATGCTGGTACCGTAACACAAAAGCGTCGTATGGGGAACGGACCTCGCCTACCAGTCAGTTCCCAAATGCCGCCAGTGGCTCGGTCTTGCGCGGACACGAAAGGGGGATCTCGTCGACAAAGGGTTCAAAGAAAGCAGGTTCAATCGGTGAATGCAGCATGTCCGGGCCGGCATTTACGCCCATGTGGAAACGATCCGGACACTACGGACACGACCGGACCGTTCGGCTGCGGGCGTGTGGTCCCACCTCGATTGTCTGGTCAACGTGCGCTGTGTCTTTGTAAACAAAAAGACGAGACCTGGACCGCGTGCGATGAGGTTTGCCCTGCCGCAGGACGGTCCCGTAGTGTCCGGTCGTGTCCGTTTCTGCGTAAGCGTAGAGGCCAGGGCCAGCAAGTTAGGCAACGGACACTCCTTCGCGACGACGCAATCTTCCAACACCTCTTGCATCCCCTTAGTTATCCGGTGAAGCCTTTGTCGAGGACATCCAGTCAGGTCCAGCGTCGATCATTCCTGCCGCCACGACGGTGCGGCAACGAGGTCCTCGATGGCGCTCGCCAACTCGTCGCGTCCGAGTCTCGTCACGGCACTGAACGGAATCACCTGCTCCGGCTCCAAGCCGAGTGAAGCCGTGATCTCTGCGATGCGCGCCGCGGCTCGTGTTGCCGACAGCTTGTCAGCCTTGGTCACGGTCACGATGGTTGGCGCGCCGAGCTCCGCGAGGAACTCGAGCATCTGCCGGTCTTCGGGAGACGGGTCGCGCCGCACGTCGAGCAACTGGACGATGCCGCGGAGCTGCGTACTCGTCTCGAGATACGATTCGATGAGCGGCCGCCACTTCGCGCGCTCCTCCTGCGATACCCGCGCGTATCCGTAGCCGGGGAGGTCGACGAGCATGAGCGCGTCGTTCACGGCGAAGAAATTGATCTCGCGCGTCTTGCCCGGCGTTTGGCTCACGCGAGCGAGGGAATTGTGCCGGACCAACGCGTTGAGCAGCGACGACTTGCCGACGTTGGACCTGCCGCTGAACGCGATCTCCGGCAGCGACGACTCGGGGCGCCAGCCGCCGGGCGACGCCTGTCCGCCCAGAAAGGCCAGGCTGCGAATGACGAGCGGTTCGGAGCTCGGCTTGTCAGTGCGCGACATCGGACACCGCGATGCCGGTGTCGACGTGTCGCTCGGCGCGCAGCGCGAGGGCGAGCACCTCGTCCATCGTGGACACCGGATGGAACACGAGGCCTTCGCGGATGTCGGGTGCGATCTCGTCGAGCTCGCGCGCGTTGGGCGCCGGAATGATGACGTGCGTCACGCCGGCGCGCCGTGCGGCGACGAGCTTTTCCTTGAGACCGCCGATGGGCAGGACGCGTCCGCGGAGCGTCACCTCGCCCGTCATTGCGGTGTCACCGCGCACGGCCGCGCCGGTGAGCGCGCTCACGAGGGCGGTGGCGATCGCGATCCCGGCCGATGGCCCATCCTTGGGCGTCGCGCCGGCGGGCATGTGCACGTGGATGTCGCGCGACCGCGTGAAGTCGGCGTCGATGCCTAACATGGTCGCCCGCGACCGTGCGTAGCTCAGAGCCGCGCCCGCCGACTCCTTGAGTACGTCGCCTAACGTACCGGTGAGCTGCAGCCGGCCGCGGCCGCGGACCACCGCCACCTCGATCTCGAGCAAATCGCCGCCCACCGACGTGAACGCAAGGCCCGTGGCCACACCCACGCGATCCTCCAGCTGCGTCGGGTCGTCGTCGTACGGCCGTACGCCCAACAGACCGACAAGATCGCCCGGTTCCACGGTGATCGACGTGGCTCCGGCCGCCGGATCCGCGGCGACCCGCCGCGCGAGCTTGCGCGCGATGCGTGCGATGCGCCGCTCCAGCTCGCGCACGCCCGCTTCGCGCGTGTAGCCACGCGCGATGTCGGTGAGCGCCTGCGGCTGGATGGTGACCGTCGCCGGATCGAGCCCGTGCGTGCGCAGTTGGCGCGGCACGAGATACTGGCGCGCGATCGCGTGCTTCTCGTGATCCACGTAGCCGGGCAGGCGGATGATCTCCATACGATCGCGCAGCGGCTCGGGCACCTGGCCTAACAAATTGGCCGTGGTGATGAACAACACCTGCGACAGGTCGTACTCGACTTCCAGGTAGTGGTCGCTGAACGCGCGGTTCTGCTCGGGGTCGAGCACCTCGAGCAGCGCCGCGGCCGGATCGCCGCGCCAGTCCTGCCCCATCTTGTCCACTTCATCCAGCAGGATCACGGGATTGGTCACGCCGGCGCGGCGCATCGCCTGGATCACGCGGCCGGGCAGGGCGCCGATGTACGTGCGGCGGTGTCCGCGGATCTCTGCTTCGTCGCGCACGCCGCCCAACGACATGCGGGCGAAGCGCCGGCCCAACGCACGGGCGATCGATCTGCCTAACGATGTCTTGCCGACGCCCGGCGGACCGACGAGGCACAGGATCGGCCCCTCGAGCTTGCCCACGAGCGCGAGCACCGCGATGTAGTCGAGGATCCGGTCCTTCACGTCCTGCAGCCCGAAGTGATCCTCGTCGAGCACCGTCTGCGCCCGCGTCACGTCGAGCAGATCGTCCGTCCGGTCCGTCCACGGCAACCCGATCAGCCAGTCGAGATAGTTGCGTCCCACGGTGGACTCGGGAGACAGCGGCGGCGTACGGCGCAGCTTGCGCAGCTCGCGCTCCGCCCGCTCGCGCGCGTGGTCCGGCAGCCCCTTCGCCGAGATCGCCGACTGCAGCTCGTCGAAATCGTCGGTGTCTTCCTGACCCAGCTCGCGGTGAATGGCCTTGAGCTGCTCTTGCAGATAGAACTCGCGCTGATTCTGGAACAGCGATCCGCGGACATCGTTCTCGATCTTGCGCTCGAGGCGTAGGATCTCGATCTCCGACGTCAGGACCGCCGCGAGCCGCTCGGTGAGCGACGCGAACGATGGCGATTCGAGGAGATTCTGCCTAACGGTGTGCCGCACCTGCAGGTGCGCCGCCACGGCGTATGCGAGCCGCTCCCGCGACTCGCTGCCCTGTACCAACGACAACACCTCGGGCGGAAGGCGCCGGTGCAAACCGACGTATTCCTCGAACAGCGTCGCCACGCGGCGCGTCATGGCGTCGTCGGTTGCCGTGGGATCGGCCCGAAACGGCTCGGCGGTAATCGTCGCGCGGAGCAGCGCGCCGCCCGGCGTGTATCGGGTGGCGCGCGCACGTCCCACGCCTTCGAGCAGCACCTTGGTCGTCCCGTTGGCGAGCCGAGACACTTGAAGGACGCGCCCAACGACGCCGGTGCGGTACAGGTTGGCCGCGTGCGGCTCTTGCACCTCGCCGTCGCGTTGGGCAACGAGAAAGATCCACCGGTCGCCGGCCACCGCCTTCTCGACGGCGGCGAGCGATCCCTGCCGTCCAACGAGCAGGGGAATGACCATGTAGGGGAACACCACGACGTCGCGCAGCGGGAGCACCGCGAGGCGCTCGAGTACGTCGAAGGATTCGTCGCCGCGGACGATGGTAGGCATGGACGGAATATAGAAAAAGCGCGCCGCAGGTGGCGCGCTTTTCTGAACCTACGCTTCTTTCTTCTGTCGCTTGGCGGAAAGCTCCAGCAACGGCGGCGTGCCGTTCAGCACGCACGATTCCGTGATCTTCACTTCCGTGATGTCGTCACGGCTCGGCAGGTCGAACATCACGTCCGTCATGATCTCTTCGAGAATGGCACGCAGGCCGCGGGCACCAGTGCCGCGCTTGAGCGCTTTGCCGGCAATGGCGCGCAGCGCACTCTCGTCGAAGGTGATCTTCACTTCCTCGAGCTCGAAGAGCTTGGTGTACTGCTTGGTGAGCGCGTTCTTCGGCTCCTTGAGGATGCGCACCAGCGACTCCTCGTCGAGCGCTTCGAGCGCCACGCATACCGGCAGACGCCCAACGAGCTCCGGGATCAGACCGTAGCGGAGCAGGTCGTCGGGTTCGACCTCGGCGAAGGGGTTCTTGGCGAGGTCCTGCACCTTGCCGCTCTGGACTTCTTCCTTCGTGAAGCCGATCTGCCGTCGTCCGATGCGCGACTCGATGATCTTCTCGAGGCCGTCGAACGCGCCGCCGCAGATGAACAGGATGTCCTTCGTATTGATTTGGATGTATTCCTGCTGCGGATGCTTGCGGCCGCCTTGCGGCGGAACCGAGGCCACCGTGCCCTCGAGAATCTTCAGTAACGCTTGCTGAACGCCTTCGCCCGACACGTCGCGCGTGATGCTCGGGTTTTCGCTCTTGCGCGCGATCTTGTCGATCTCGTCGATGTACACGATGCCGCGCTCGCACTCGGCGACGTTGAATTCGCCGGCTTGCAGCAGCCTAACGAGAATGTTCTCGACGTCCTCACCCACGTAGCCCGCTTCGGTGAGCGTCGTCGCGTCGGCGATGGTGAAGGGCACGTCGAGGATGCGCGCGAGCGTCTGCGCCAACAACGTTTTGCCGACGCCCGTTGGGCCGATGAGCAGAATGTTGGACTTGTCGAGCTCGACGTCGTCCTCTCTGCCGCTCGCGGAATTGATGCGCTTGTAGTGATTGTAGACGGCGACGGCGAGTGCCTTCTTGGCTCGCTCCTGCCCGATCACGTACTGGTCGAGAACTTCTTTGATTTCCTGCGGAGTGGGGACTTGCGTTATTGCTTCAGCGACTTCGCGTTCTTCATCTTCGGCGAGAATCTCGTTGCAGAGCGCGATGCACTCGTTGCAGATGTAGACGGAGGGGCCGGAGATGAACTTCCGAACGGAGTCCTTCGACTTGCCGCAGAACGAACAACGCAAGTTTTTGTCGTGCGACATAGGGGTCCGCGGGAACAGGTGAAGCGGGCATCAGCTTGCTCCCCCATTGAAGGGGGGTGCGGTGGGGTGGCGATACTTAACACCCCCAAAAATGACGGTCAAGCGGCGAGCTCGACACGTTCATGTGAACTAATTCACAAGGACGCCTTGCGCTCTGTCGTTGCTAGCGCCCGGGCTTGCACGATCACGTTATCGATCAACCCGTACTGCTTGGCCTCGTCGGACGACATGAACCGGTCCCGGTCCACGTCGCGCTCGATCTGCTCCACCGTGCGGCCCGTGTGCTTCGCCATGAGCTCGTTCATCTTGGACCGCAGGTACAGGATCTCCTTCGCCTGAATCTCGATATCGGCCGCCGTGCCCTGCGCACCGCCGGAGGGCTGGTGGATCATGATCCGTGCGTGAGGCAGGGCCGACCGCTTGCCCGTGGATCCGGCCGCCAACAGGAAGGCTCCCATGCTCGCCGCCATCCCCATGCAGATCGTACGGATTGGCGAGTTCATGAACTGCATCGTGTCGTAAATCGCCATGCCCGCCGACACGCTGCCGCCCGGCGAGTTGATGTAGAGATTCACGTCCCGTTCAGGATTATCGGCGTCGAGGAAGAGAAGCTGAGCGATCACGATGTTGGCGACATCATCGTTGATCGGCGTGCCCAGGAATACGATCCGGTCCATGAGCAGACGCGAGAAGATGTCGTACGTGCGCTCGCCGCGACTGGACCGCTCGATGACATACGGAGGATAGATCGTCGACATGGTACTCCAGCTCCTTGATCGTGTGACTTGCGATTCCAGCGTGACGCCTAAGGCGCTAGCCCGGCTCGATCGTGTTCTTTTCCTTGAGCCACGAGAACACTTTGTCCTCGGTAATGCCGCGCTCCAGTTCCTTGATTCTACCAGCTTTCTGTAACGACGCGTACACCTGCCCAGGATCAACGCCGCGCTTGGATGCCATCTCGGCGATCCGGTCGTCGATGTCCGCTTCGGTGGCCTCGAGCTTCTCTCGCTTGGCGATCGTGTCCACCACCAGATCGCGTCGCACCTGACGCTCAGCCATGGGACGGAACTCGCGCTCGAAGCGTTCCTTCTCGCCTTCCGGTACCTGATAGGCTTCCGCGTACGCCTGCATGAGCTGGGTGACCCAACTGGGTGGCACCTCGAACGGATTGGCGCCGATCACTTCGTCTACCAGCTTCTGACGGACCTGCGCGTCGGCTTCGCCCTCGGCGTCGCGCTGCAGGTCTTCGCGGACGGTTTTGTTCAGTGCGGCCAGCGAATCGAAGTCGCCGACCTCGCGCGCGAACGCATCGTCCAGCGCCGGCAGCGATTTGCGTTTGACATCTTTGACGGTGACGCGGACCTGCTTCGTGTTGCCGCGTTGGGCCTCATCGGGGAAATCGTCGGGCCACTTCACCGCGCGCTCGACGGTCGAGCCGGTGGGCGTCTCCATGATCAGCTCTTCGATGCCCGGAATGGCCTGGCCTCCGCCTAACACAATCCGGTATTCGCCGCCTTCGCCCATTGTGCCCGATTCGTCGGCGGTCGCGAGCTGCACCGTGACCATGTCGCCCGGTTGGCCGCGGTCTTCGACCGGCGCCCAGGCGGCCTTTTGTTCGCGCATCGACTCGATCTGCTCGCGCACGACGTCGTCGGTCACGACGCGCGGCGTGCGCGTGACACGAAAGCCGACGGTGCGCGGCAATTCGATGGACGGACGTATCTCGAGGTGCAGCTCGAACGTGAGTGGCTGGCCGTCGCTGAACTTGAGCTCGTGCACATGGGGCTGCGTTGCGAGCTCCACCTTTTCGCGCTCGAGCACTTCCTTGAACGCATCCTGCACTGCGGACTCGATGGCTTCTTGCCGAATCGCGTCCGCGAATTTCTTGCGCACCATCGCCGCCGGCGCTTTCCCAGGGCGGAAGCCGGGAAGCCGCACCTGCGAGGCGTACCGCTTCGCCGCGCGGTCCTCACGCTCGCGCACTTCTTCAACAGGCACCGACACCTCGAGGAGCCGCTCGAGTCCCTCGGTCTTTTTCGGCGTGATGGCGATGTTCATGGGACGAAAAATAGGTGGTGTCGAGGGCGGAAGGCAGCGGTCAGGCAGTTCCCTTTGTCCACCGATTGTCTCCCGGCTTCATGTCCTGGAACCGGTTCTCCGGATCGAGCTGCACCGAGCGAACCGTTTTGCCGGCGGTTGGAACCTGGATCGTTAGCGTCGTATCACCGGCGAACCAGACACTCGCGGGGCGCACGACGGTTTGCGTCGAGCCGTCGGACCACGTGATGCGCGCGATGACCGGCATCGGCATCGTCCCATGATCGGCAACGTCGATCTCGATCCCGTTGGGCTTCTGGCGCACCGCCGTGATCGCCTGGTCGAACGTTTCGCGCGTGAACCACCACGCATGCCAGAACCAGCTGAGGTCCTGGCCGAGTTGGTGGTCCATGAACATGAAGAAGTCCCACGGTGACGGATGCTTGAAGGTCCAGGCGCGCGCATAGGCGGCAAAGGCGTTTTTCACGGCGGAGTCGCCGACCACGCCGCCTAACGCATGCAATGCGACCGGTGCCTTGGCGTATGCCTGCTCCTCGTAGTTCGGGCCGGCGTAATCCGACGGCCACATGAGCGTCGGCTCGAGGACCTTGCCGGCGACAGCGCGGTAGGCTTCGATCCATTCGCCGAAGGTCGGCGGCTGCTTCTCGTATGCGGCGTCGGAGAAGAGGTCGATGTAGTCGTTGAATCCTTCGTCCTGCCAACCGTAGCGCGTTTCATCGGAGCTCACGGTCATCGGAAACCACTCGTGGCCGAGCTCGTGGGTGATCGTGCTCAGGTCGGGGCTGCAGAACACGATCATCGGGTATTCCATGCCCATCTCCGGTCCGTCGGCCACCGACGCCTGCGGGAACGAGTACGGCATGATCATCTTCGCGTGGTGCTCGAGCGCGAAGCGCGCGTACTGCGCCGATTGGTGATAGTCGGTGTGCTCGGGGAGATAGAACACCTGGACGAGCGTCGGCGCCGGTGTGTCGGCGTGCGTCGCATCCAACACGTAGTTCTTCGACGTGGCGAACGCGAAGTCGTTGACCCGCGGGGCAGTGAAGTGCCAGGTGAGCGCGCTGCCGCTCGCGGTCGCCGAGCCCGCGCCGCGGCCGGCGGCATCGACCACGTGCACGGTGGTGTCCGCGTGCATCGCCATCGTTAGGCGGTCGCGCGTGGCGGGGGAGAGGACCTCGGTCGGGTTGGCGAGCGTGCCCGTGGCGCCGACCAGCCATCCCGCGGGCACCGTGATCTTCACGTCGAAGCTGCCGAACTGATTGTAGAACTCGCCGAGTCCGAGATACTGGTCGGTGTCCCAACCGCGGAGGTCATCGTACATGGCCACCTGCGGGTACCATTGCGCGACCTGGTAGAGCGACGTGCCCCAGCGTCCCATCCGCTCGGCGCGCTGGTCCAGCGGGACGTTAGGCACGGTGAAGTGCCAGGCCGCGTCGATGCTGGCCGACGCGCCCGGGGCAACCGGTGTGCGGAGCTGGACGACGGCGACGGTGCCGTGCACGGCGAAGGCGCGCGGGTCGGTGAGCGGCACCGCGTCGCCGTTCACGGTGAGGCGTTCCATCACATCGCCCTGCGTGATGTCGGTGACGTAGTCGTCGCGCGATTCCATGGCCGTGTAGTAGTTCTGCAGGAGCCGCAAGACGATCGTGTGGAGCGTGTCGGGCGACGTGTTGTGCAGCGTCACGTGCTCGCTGCCGTGCAATACGGCGCTGTCCACGTCGAGGCGCGCCTCGATGACGTAGTCGACGCTCTGCTGCCAGTAGTGCGCGCCCGGGGAACCGGTGGAGTCGCGACTGCCGGCGCGGTAGGCGCGCTCGATCTCGGGGCCGAGGGGGATGGCGCGCTGGACGGCGCGGGCGGGCCAGTGTGCCGACTGCGCGCCGAGGGCGGCGGGCGGGGTCGTCGTTAGGCAGCCAAGGACGGCGGCCAGGCAGCGGACCTGGTACGAAATGCATCGCGTCATCATGTCGAGATAGGTGCGAAGGTGGAATCTCGTGCCGGCGGCGGTGCTACGGCCCTGCGGTACGGCAGCGGTACGGTTGACGGTCGACCAGACTTGACTAACGGAGGCCGGGCCACATATTGGGGCGGCCCACGCCGCATCCCGCACCGCGTCCCGCTGTTCTCCCTGCCGCACCACCGACCCGCTGAATCATAGCATCCGTCGTCGAGCGACGGTTGTCAGGAGGAACGTCATGTCCCGCAGCGCGCACTGGCCCAGGCGTGCGACATCGGCCCGCCGGGGTCGCTGGTCGGTGCCACTTGGCATCGCGTTCCTGCTGGCCTCGGCCTCCGGCGCCTCGGCGCAAGGGCCCTCGCTCACCGCTCCCGATTCGACGTGGCTGGTGCAGGACTCGGTTGCGCGGGCCTGTCTGGACACGCTGTCCGACGGAAGTGCGCGTCCGGTGACGGTGTATCAGATCGCGACCGCTTCCGACACGAGCCGCACGGTGTTGGACGAGATCGCGCTCATCTCGCAGCACATCGGCGAGCGCGTTCGCGCTGCGTTAGGCAACGGTCGCGACGCGGTGTCGGCCGTGGACACGCTGGTTGCATGGCGCCGCCTGGCCGGACGCGTGCCGATCCAGCTCGTCGTGCATCGCGAGGCGGCGACGACGTGGTCGATCGACAGCGGTGCCGACCCCGCGAAAGCGAAGCTTGTCACGCTCTACTCGAGCGTGCTGCGCACGATGCCGGGCGACGAGCTAGAAATGGTTTGGCCCGAGCACCTGGCGTCCGACTCGGTGACCGTGCGCCTCGAGCTCAGCAGCACGGAGGTATCGAACCGGCCACTTCCGCGGCCGGGGTATCCGATGGTGTCCGTTTTTCGAACTCGGGGCGTCGCGTTCAGGCCTGCCGTGGCGCGCCCTAATAACCCGACCCCCGTGTATCCGATGGACGCCGTGCAGCACGCGGTCAGCGCGCAGGTGATCATGGGCATCGTCGTTAGGCTCGGCGGCCATGCTGACGGAGCGGTGCGGAGCGTCGTCATCTCATCGCGGGGCTCGATCAGCAGCGGCGCTCGCGCACACTTTGCGCAGGAGTTCACGTCGGTGGTCGAAGGCGTCGTCAAGCGAATGCGGTTCGAGCCGGCGCGCGTCGGCGGGTGCGCCGTGCCGCAGCAGGCAGATTTCCCGTTCTCATTCTTCCGCGGGTAGGCGCCGGCCGCCCGGAAGCCGAGCCATCTCTCAGGCCATCGCACATGCGTGCCTTGCTGTTCGCGCAACATTCCCGTAGCTCGATCGCCAGTCGGTTAGGCAGTGCGGCGCTGATAATGGCGTGTGCATGGCCCGCGGTGGCCGCGTCGCAAGCGCCATCCGCGGGTGCGACGGCCGACGACCGCGCCGGACAACCCTGCCTCGACACGCTGTCGGACGCGAGTCTCAGTCGCGTGATCGTGTCGCAGCGCGCGGTCCTGACGGAAACCAACCCGGCGGTGTTGACGCAGAGCGCGCTGATCTCGCAGCACATCGCTGCTGCCGCGCGCACTGCGTTAGGCGGCTTCGGCGACTCGCTGCCGGCGGGAAACGAGCTCGGCGTCTGGCGGCAATCGATCGAGCACCTGCCGTTGGTCATCGTCATTCACAAGGACGGACCGTTCACGTGGCATCGCGACCGTGGCGGCCTAACAACGAACGCCAAGTTGGCCGCGTTCTACGAGCGCGTGCTGCACTCGATCCCGCCGGATTCGCTGTGGATGGTCTGGCCCGATGGCTACGCCGCCGACTCGGTGGCAATGCGCCTCGACGTCATGAGCGATAACCCGTACGAGAACGCGCCATCGATGCGAGCCACGCTCTTTCCGGTCTTCACGGCGAGAGGCCTGGCGCGAACGTCGGCCGCAGTCGACGTGCGCGTCGACCCGGCCTATCCGCGGGACGCGACGGGCGATTCGATCACCGGTCTCGTGTCCATGGCGGTCGTGATCGGCACGGATGGCCGGGCCGACTCGAGCACGATCCGCGTGGACGAGCCATCGGCGGCGGTGCTGGCCACGTCGCCGATGGCGCACTACTACCGCGAATTCATCGATGCATCGCGCGCCGTCGTGATGCGCGAGACCTTCCGCCCGGCACGGATCGGCGGATGCGTGATCCGGCAAGTCGTGCATTTGAGCTTCGACTACCTGCCGCGAAAGAAACCGGCGGCCCAGTGAGCGAGGACTCCATGACCGACGCGAGACACAGAGGCTGCTTGGCGCCGCGTGCCTACGGCATCGCGCTCGCGTTTGTGTTTGCTGCATCCGCGCGCGTGCCGGCACAGGAGGCGGACTCAAGTGGAAGTCGTGCAAACGAGCCGGGCGTCGCCGCCGACTGTCGTGATACGATGATAGCGGCGAACCTCTCCCGCCTAACGATCTATCAACAGGCCGTGGTCCGAGACACGAGCCGCGCGATCTTGGCGCAGGTAGACCTGCTGGCGTGGCGCATCGCCCGAGGCGTCCGCGCGTCGCTCGGCGCGCACGGGACTGCGGTGCCGGCCGGCGACTCGTTCGGCAAGTGGCCGCTGCCGATACGTCACTTGCCGTTTGACATCGTCGTCCGGCGGGACGGGCCCGGTGCGTGGCGCATGGGTGCCGTGGCCGACTCCGACGCAGCGTCTCCCGCGCTCACGGCCCTCTACGAGCGAACGTTGCGCACGATTCCACCCGACTCGATCTGGATGATCTGGCCGCAGGGTTACGCTCCGGATTCCCTGGTGTTCCGTCTCGACTTGGTGGCGCTTGCGGAGCCCGGGCGCTTGATGCCTAACAAGACGTCGCTCATGGAACTGTTTTCGGCGATCGGTGTCGCCGAGCGCCCAGCGCTCGAGAAACATCACCTGTTCACGCACTTTCCCGAAGACGCGACCGAGAGCCACGTTTTCGCCAACTTGTTGCTCCAATTCGTAGTTGATACGACGGGGCGTGCCGACAAGCACACGATACAGGTGCTCCGCCCAACGCAGGCACAGGTGGATTCTTCGGAATATGGTCATTACCTGCGTGAGTTCATCGACGTGACCCGCAACGCGATCGCGCGTGATCGCTTCACGCCGGCGCACATCGGCCGGTGCGCAGTGCGCGAGACGGTTCAGCTCCCCGTCTCGTACCGCTTTCGGCGTAACTGAGCGGGAAGCTCTATGAAGAGACTCGGCTGGGCATTCTTGATTATTCTCGCCCTGATGCCGCCTCCGGCAATCGCCCAGTCTCCCGCGGCGGGTGGTTCGTCGCCGGCGACTGTCGATTCGACGGCGTCATGCCGGCGCTCTGCCGAGAGCTGGGATGGGGCGTACGATTTCGTGCGCCAATTGCTCACCACGATCGATATCTCCGCTGTCCGTCCGACCGAGCTGATACTGCTGAACAAGCGCATTGCGAGTGCGATGCGGGTTGCGTTAGGCGGCTCGGATACGGTGCTCCCGCGCGCCGATACGTTGGGCCGTCGCGAGGCCGACGGCGCGCTGCCGTTCACGATCGTCATGCATCGCGACGCACCGGCCACCTGGCGGGTTGATGCTGCCGCGGACAGCGCCGGCGCGCGCCTCGCGAATCTCTACACACTGGTCCTTGGCGCCATGGCGCCGAGCGACCTGCGTATCCCCTGGCCGAGTGGTGCGCCCTGGGATTCGGCCGAGATTCGCGTGCGGTTGATCACGCAGGTGTTCGGGCCGCTCAATGCACAGCAGCCTTCAGATAATTCTCTGCTGATCTTCAGGGCGCTCCACCCGATCGATCCGAATGGCCCGCCAGTGGTGGCGCGCGCCGGGCAATTCTTCCCATCGTACCACGTGATGAATGGCGTCGCATGGCGGGTGGTCATGGAAGCAACCATCGACGCCGACGGGAACGTGGAAAAGAAGACCGTGCACGACATCCGCTCGATGGCGTCGGCGTCCGACTCGGCGCATTTCGATTACTCGTACCAGAAGATCGTCGACGCCGCTCGCGAGGCGATGCTACACAGCAAATATGTTCCGGCGCATCACGGTGGTTGCGCCGTCGAGCAAGTCGTCCGTCAATCGTTCGTCGTGAACCCGGGTGCCCTGCGATGATGCCGCTGACGCGAAGCTCGTCGCCGGCCTCACGGCGTGAACATCGACAGCACGGGCGCGCTCGTGGTCGTCGTCGTTCCGTCGCCTAACTCACCATCGTCGTTCCTGCCCCAGCAATACACGTGTCCGTCGGCAACCAGGCCGCAGGTATGCGCATCGCCGAGCGCCAGGGTCGTGAACGTGAGGCCGCCGCCGACGGG
>DATJET010000046.1:0-2368 GCA_035496295.1 Gemmatimonadaceae bacterium | reverse complement strand
AGACCGTGAGGACGGGTTAGGCGTCCTCGACGCGCTGGCCGAGACCGGCCAGCTGCCGCGCGTCGCGGTGGCGGTGACGGGACACGACGAGCCCGCGGTGCGCGAGCGGTGCCTCAACGCCGGGTGCCGGGCCGTGCTCGTCAAACCGATCAGCGCGACGCAGCTGCCGGCGCTGATCAAGGTGTGGCTCTCCGAGTCGGACGTCGCCAGTTAGGCGGCGCGCCCGGATTTGTCCGTTCGTGTCCGGGGTTGTCCGCTATCACCTCGTGGACGCCATTGTCACACGCGGAGTCGGACGACGCGATGCCGGGAGGCGAATGCGACGATCGGAAACGTCCGCGCGCTGGCAGCCGTGCGGTGTCGCGAATCCGCCTCCGATGCGCGAGGTAGTTTCACGAGGTTGATAGCGGACAAGACCGGACACAAACGGACACGACCGCACCGTTCGGCGGCGGGTTGTCCATGTCAATTAGCTGGCCAACTGTGCCTGTTTTTTGTAAACAAGCAAAAACGAAACTCGAACCGCGTGCGATGCGGTATGTATTTCCGCAGAACGGTCCGGTCGTGTCCGTCGTGTCCGGTCGTGTCCGTTTCCAACTGAGCGTAGACGCCAGCCACGCGCGTTAGGCGAGACACTCTCTTCCGCATCGCAATCCTCCCCATCTCTTGCATTCCTTTCGTTATCCTTTGAGTCCTCTTCAGAGATGCCCGCCACCCGGGCACGAGACCTCTCATCAGATGTGTGAGCGCAGAGCCGCCGGGGTGAGCGCTTGGAGGTAGGACGCGAGCCACGTGAAATAGTGTGTCACGAGGAGCAGGCCGATCACGATGAGCAGCACGCCGCCGGCGCGGCTCATCCAGACCATCGCGCCGCGGATGCGCGCGAACGTGGCGAGGAAGCGGTCGATGGCCAGCGCGGCGATGAGGAACGGGATCGCCAGGCCTAACGAGTACACGAACAGCAGGAGCAGGCCGCGCTGCAGGTTGGCCACGGTCGACGTATAGACCAGGATGGAGCCGAGGATGGGCCCGATGCACGGCGTCCACCCGGCGCCGAAGGCGACCCCGACGAGCACCGTGCCGAGGTAGCCGACCGGCTTGTCGGCGAAATGCACCCGCCGCTCGCGGTCGAGCGCGCGCGAGTCGAACACGCCCAGGAGATAGAGGCCGAACGCGATGATCAGCACGCCCCCGGCCCGCGCCACCCAGTCCCGCGCCGCCAGCAACACTCGGCCTAACGCACTGGCGGTGGCGCCTAACGCAAGAAAGATGAGCGTGAAGCCGAGGATGAAGAGCAGCGCGTGGATGAGGACCGTGCGGCGCGAACGCTGGACCTGCTCGACGCTCATCCCCGTGATGAAGGTGACGTAGCTCGGGATGAGCGGCAGAACGCACGGGGACAAAAAGCTCAGCAGTCCAGCGGTAAACGCCAGGCCCAAGCCGAACGTCGCGGTCTGGTCCACGTCAGGCCGCGCGGCGCGCGCGCGGCGGGTTGCTCAGTCTGCGGTCGCCCACGGACGGTCGGAGACGGCGATGCGGAACGCGTCGCCGCTCAAGCGCTCGGGCTCGTCGTCGCCGCCGGCACGCTCGTGCACGCCGCGCACCACGGCGCCGACGGTGGGCGGGGGCGCATCGGCTTCCTCGATGAGGCCCACGTCCCAGGTGCCGCGCTCCGGGCCCTTGAGCACGAGCCGGTAGTGCGCACGGTACACCGTTAGGCGGGCGGGCCGTTCATCCTCCGGCGCGGCCGCTTCGACGTCGGGCGCGGGCTCTTCGTCCTCGAGTACGGGCGCATCGGCAGGCGCGTCGGCGAGCTCAATGGGAACCGGCGCGTCTGCAGTCAACGGCTCGGCCGGCACGAGACGCGCCGCGATCACCGCGACCGCACTCTCGATGCCGCCCTGTCTGAGCGGTGGGAAGAGGTGCAGCTCTTCCACACGGTCTGCGTTCAGGCGCTCGGCGATCGCGCGAAGAAAGCGCTCGCGCGTTTCGGTTGCTGTCATCGCGCGGCAACCTCGGCCGACCGCGTGCGCTGCATGCCGCGTGCGTCCAGCTCGCGCTCCACATACAAGCGGAGGATGTGCATGAAGTCCTGTGCGTTCGTCACGACGCCGAATGCCTGGTGCGTGCCGCGGTCCTTGAGCTTGCTCACCACGAATTCCGACGAATCGACGCAGATGGTGGGCAGCTCGCGCAGCGAGCCATCGGGCTCGGTCACGAACGCCGGCAGCATGTTGCCCGTCGCAATGGCGTGCAGTGCCGTGGCGATGAGGATGGCCATCGTGGCCTTGGTGGTGTACGCCTTCATCGCGTCCTGGCAGGCGATCGAGTCGGCGATCACGCTCGGCAGCGGCCCGTCGTCGCGGAT
>DATJET010000045.1:0-2601 GCA_035496295.1 Gemmatimonadaceae bacterium | reverse complement strand
GTCGCCCAAGTCCGCGACGCCCTCGGCGAAGAGCTCGCCTATACCTCCGTCCTGTCCGCGCTCCAGACGCTCGAGGAAAAGGGCTACGTTAGGCATCAGGTAAAGGGCCGCGCCTACCGCTACTCTCCGACGGTCAAGGCGGAGCGCGCGGGCGGCAGCGCCCTCGCCCGGATCCGCGACGCCATCTACCAGGGGTCGGCCGAGCGCATGTTCGCCCAACTGGTGTCCGACAAGCACCTGAGCCGCGAGGAGCTCGAGCGCATGCGCCGCCTGTTGGCCGAGCGGCTCAAGGAGAAGCCATGACCATCGCGACGGTCGCCTACGCGCTGGTGTTCGGGTCGCTCGTCGCCGCGGCAGCCGCGGCGCTCGACGCCTGCCTTCGGTTAGGCAAGCGCGCCACGCGCGGCGTCTGGCTCGCCGCGTTGGGCGTGACGCTCGCCGGCACCGCGCTGGCACCGGCGCGCACGCTGGTGCCGGCCGCACCTGCCGCGGCCGGCGTGGCTGTTTCGGCCACCGTGCCGAACACGTCGTCGCTTGTCGACCGGGTCGTACAATCGTTCGTCACGGTGCGCTTCGTAGCCTTGCATCTCGCGGACCGCGCGCTCGCGCGTATCCCTGCGGCACACATTCCGTCGCTCGACCGGTCGCTTACCGTGGTGTGGATTGCCGTCAGCTTCGCCCTGCTCGCGTTGCTCATCGCGGTGCACGTGCACTTCAGGCGTGCGCGCCGCGCGTGGCCGGTGACAACCGTCGATGGGACGAAGGTGCGCCTCGCTCCGCGCACGGGACCGGCGGTGATCGGTCTCATCGATCCCGAGATCGTTGTGCCTACATGGCTCATCACAAGAGCGACCGTCGAACAGCGACTCGTGCTCGACCACGAGCGCGAGCATCTGCGCGCACGGGATCCACTCCTGCTCTCAGCCGCCTACGTCGCGGCGGCGCTGATGCCGTGGCACCCGGGCGTGTGGTGGATGCTCTCGCGCCTGCGTCTCGCCGTTGAGCTCGATTGCGATACGCGCGTCCTGCGTCGCGGCGTGCCGGCGGGGTCCTACGGTGCACTGCTCATCGACCTGGCGGATCGCGGCGCGGCAGCGACCGGCGTGCCCGCTCTTGGCCTAACGCTCACCAATCTGGAACGGAGGTTGATCGCCATGACGCCGCATCGCCGTCCCCATTCGTCAGTCCGGCGCGGCCTCCTTGCCGCGGCTGCGCTGCTGGCCTTCGCCATCGCGTGCAACGCACCGGTGCCGACGTCGCCTCATCAGGTGAATTCGCTGAGTGTTCCGGTTCACGACAAAATGGCCGGGCTGCTGACGCCCGGTGACTCCGTCGTCTACCACATCGATGGCATGCTCGCGAGCGCGTTGCAGGCGGACTCGCTGCGTGTCTACGCCGTTCCGCGGACCATGTTGATACAGGCGCAAGTCGGCAAGGACATCCGCAAGCGCGTAGAGCTCTGGGTCACGACGGAAAGGGCAAGACAGGAGGCGGCACACTTGCACATCGATGCGCTTGCCCCAGTCGTCAATGATCGATCCGAGGCCTTGCTGGAGAAGATGCAAGTTGATTCGGCGCTGGCCGCTATGATTCACATGAAGCGCTCGGCAAAGTTCACGGGTTCGGTTCTCAGCAATGACCGAACGGCGACCATGTTGGCTCTCAAGCAGCTGCCACCGGATCTCATCAAGAGCATCGCGGTGATGAAGCACGCGGACTCGACCAGCGCGATCAAGGTGATCACAAAAGACCACTGACTGCGTCGCCGCTCTAGGCAACTCGCGTTTCTGGGCCGCGCGTGAAGACGCGGCGCGTTGGACCGGTGGCGTGTTAGCAGTGCCCCGCCCTACCATCCCCGCACACCGCCGCACTCCGCGGCGGTGTCCGGTTCAGGATGGAAGGCGTTGTGTTTTCTCCTGACGTTAGGCTCCGCACCGCGGCAACCACGGTCCGCGCGATGGAGATCGCGCGATCCGCCGTGAAGGCGACGCTCCTCGTGACTGGTGCGTACCCGACGCGCCGCACCGTCACACGGTGCGGGCCCACCGACACGCCCGTTAGGCGAAACGACCCATCGGCGCCGCTCAACGCGGTCGCTGCGCGCCGGCGGTCAGTGCGAACACCGCTGCGAGCTGGATGCCGATCACGGTACCGCCACCAACGATCCATTTCATTGGGGAACCCCCCTGCGTGGAGATGCCTGACGCTCTGCGACGTGTGCGGCCGTCAGTGCTGCGGAACGGAAAGAAGGACGGCGGTATCGGCGCGCCACACGAGCCGCGCGCGCGCACCGCGACCGATGATGTCGAGGATGTCGTGCAGGGATTCGCGGTCGAACGAGCCGGTGAAGTCGCGACGGGCGAGCGACCGGTCGCCTAACACCACGGGCGTGCCGTACCAACGCGTGAGCTCCTTGGCGACCTCGTCGAGCGGCGTCGCGTCGAACACGAGTTCGCCGGTGGTCCAGGCGACGTAGCGCTGTGGGTCAACCAGTCGCACCGCGACGTCGCCGCTGGCGTCCCACTGGGCGAGCTGGCCGCGGTCGACGACGCCTGTATCGCGCGCCGCGCGAATCGCGACGCGGCCATCGGCCACCACCAC
>DATJET010000044.1:0-100003 GCA_035496295.1 Gemmatimonadaceae bacterium | reverse complement strand
GGGAATACGCTCGGCGGAATCTGCGAGGTCGTCTGCGATGGAATTCCGGTGGGGCTCGGCTCACATATTTCGTGGGATCGAAAACTCGACGGCCGCCTCGCCGGCGCAATGATGTCGATTCCTGCGGTGAAGGCCGTCGAGGTCGGTCTGGGCTTCGAGACCGCACATCGCACCGGCGCCGAATCGCACGATGAGATCGAAATGGCGCCGCCGCCGGGGCTTCGGAGGACGGGCAACGTGCATCGCCTAACGAATCGTGCCGGCGGACTGGAGGGGGGCATCACGACGGGCGAGCCGTTGGTCATCCGTGTCGGCATGAAGCCCATCAGCACCCTGATGCGCCCGCTCCAAACCATCGACGTTGCCACGGGCGAACGTGCACAGGCCGTCGCCGAGCGCTCCGACGTGACCGCTGTCCCGGCGATGGGTGTGATCGCCGAAGGCATGGCCGCTTTCATTCTCGCGCAGGCGTTTCTGGAGAAGTTCGGCGGTGATTCGTTAGGCGAAGTGCGTCGCAACTACGACGGCTACATTGCGGCCATTGGTTCGCGCATTGTCAGCCCGACCGCGTGAGGGCCGCTGCGCCGCGGTCGTCACCTGAGTGCCGGCCGGTGAGCGACCACGTGATTCTCGTCGGGTTGCCCGGGGCCGGGAAATCATCGGTCGGGCGGAAGGTGGCGTCGCGATTGGGACGGCCATTTCTCGACTTCGACGAAGAGCTCGAGCGACGAACCGGAATGACGGTGGGCGAGATATTTCGCGCTCGCGGAGAGCCATATTTCCGCGCTTTGGAGCTTGCTCTCACGCAAGAGCTAGCCACATCCGGAGGTGCCATTTTGGCACCCGGAGGTGGTTGGGTTGCGATTCCGGGGGCTATGGCACTATTGCGTCCCCCGGCGCGTATGATTTACCTCCGGGTCGCTCCCGAAGTCGCAATACTAAGGATGGGAACACGTCGGAAGGCGCGACCCCTCTTGGATGCGCCAGAGCCGGTCGAGGTTCTACGGCGGCTAGCTGAGGAAAGGGAGTCGGCCTATCGGCAGGCCGACTACGTTATTGACACCGATGTCGTTGATGTGGAGTCACTTGCGGTACAAATTGCTCGCCTCGTCGACCCATCCGGCGCATCGCGTGTATAGCGCGAGGAAGGCAAGAGCACTCATGATTCGGCCCTCGCAACAAGAGGATTCACGTAGCTGGATTTCGACACAGCATAACCCGGTCACCGCCTCGATTTTGCTGCGTCGTTTGGCGGAGAGTTCTCCGATCCGGTAAAACACCAATGACTTTTCGCGTGCTCGGGCCTCATGAACGGGGCCGTTTCACTCCCGATGCGTGGGGACACCTCATATCGATGAGCGGCGCCGGCATGCTCAACGCTATGGAGCTCGAACATGTCATCGAGCGGGCTCTGAGCCAGATCGATGGCCGAATCGCCCTGGACGACTTGCGCGTCCTGATGGAGGGCGCGGGCTATATGGACGATGGCCTGGGCGGCGAAAACGTGACCATACACTGATTCCATGGCTGCCAAGAAGACTTCGAAGAAGACGCGCCAGAGCGCGAAGAAAGACAATAGAAAGGAACCCGCGGACGAGATGTCTTTGCGGACGCGCCGTCCTTCGAACGGCGCATCAGCAGTGGCCGAGTCGGCGCCTCGCGCGCCGCGTGCTCGCGGTAACGGCCGTCGAACGACACGTCGCAAGCCCGTGGAAGAGCCGCTCGATTTGGCCACGATCGCGGGCAAGTCGCTCGTCATTGTCGAGTCGCCCGCAAAAGCCCGAACCATCGGCAAGTACCTCGGTCCGGCGTACCGCGTACGCGCGACCGTTGGGCATGTTCGTGACTTGCCCGAGAAGGGGTTAGGCATCGACGTCGAGCACGGCTTCAAGCCGACGTACGTGACCGTGCCAGGCAAGGAAAAGACGCTCGCAGAATTGAAGAGCGCCGCGAAGATCGCTGACCGCGTCTTCCTCGCAACGGACCCGGACCGCGAAGGCGAAGCCATCGCCTGGCACGTCGCGGAAACCATCAAGCACAAAGGCGCCGCGCCCGTTCGCCGGGTCATGTTCCACGAGATCACGCGCGATGCGGTTCAGAACGCGATCCGCAACGCGACGTCCATCGATGAGCGCAAGGTCGAAGCCCAACAGGCTCGACGCGTCCTCGATCGCCTGGTCGGCTACAAGGCCAGCCCTTTGTTGTGGAAGACCGTCAAGAAAGGCCTATCGGCGGGCCGCGTCCAAACGGTCGCACTACGACTCATCGTCGAGCGCGAGCGCGAGATTCGTGCGTTCAAGCCGGTCGAGTATTGGTCCATAGAGGCGCTGCTCGAAAAAGACGAGCAACGCTTCACGGCGAAGCTCCATCAGTTGGACGGCAAGAAGCCCGAGATCGGGAGCGAAAAAGCGGCGCGTGCCATCCTCGCCGATCTCGAGAATCGCAAGACGTTCACGGTCACGAACGTCCGCCGGCGGGAGCGCCGAAAGAATTCGGCGGCGCCCTTCACCACCAGCACGATGCAGCAGGAAGCCGCCAAGAAACTCGGCTTCGGCTCCAAGCGGACCATGCGCGTGGCGCAGGATCTGTACGAAGGCATCGAGCTCGGGCCTGAAGGCGCAGTCGGTCTCATCACGTACATGCGCACCGACTCCACTCGCGTCGCCGAGAGCTCGGCGCTCCAAGCGCGTGACGTCCTAACGGGGTTGTTCGGCAAAGATCATCTCGCTGCGGCACCGCAGTTGTACGGCAAGGCCCAACAGGCGAACGCGCAGGACGCACACGAAGCCGTCCGACCCACCGATCCATCGCGCCGCCCCGATCAGATCCGAAAGTTTCTGACGAGCGACCAGTTCAAGCTCTATGAGCTCGTGTGGAAGCGATTCATGGCGTCGCAGATGGCACCGGCCGTCTTCGACACGACGACGGTCGATTTCGACCTCGGCCGCTGCCTGTTCCGCTCCACCGGAAGCGTTATCAAGTTCGATGGGTTTCTCGCCTTGTACCGCGAAACGCACGAGGAAGGCGAAGGCCGCGCCCTCGAGGATGAACAGGCGCTGCCGGTTCTCGAGGCCAACGAGAACGTACCCGTTCGGGAGATCACACCGCACCAGCACTTCACCGAGCCGCCACCGCGCTTCAGCGAGGCGAGTTTGGTCAAGGAGCTCGAGCGTCTGGGCATCGGCCGCCCGTCGACGTACGCGTCCATCATTTCCGTGCTCGCCGACCGCCACTACGTGACACTCGAGCAGCGGCGATTTACACCGACGCCGTTAGGCGAGACCGTCGCCAAGATCATGGTCCACCAGTTCCCCGACATCTTCAACGTGGCGTTCACGTCGAACATGGAAGGCGAGCTCGACAAGATCGAAGAAGGCGAGATGGGCTGGCGGCGTGTGCTGGAGGAATTTTACGGCCCCTTCGCCCAGTCGCTCGACAAGGCGAACATCGAGGATCTCATCGCACGGGCGCACGACCTGTCGGCCCTCGAGAAGGAACGCTGTCCAAAGGACGGCGGACGCCTCGTGCCGAAAGGCGGCATCTTCGGTCCCTACCTCGCATGCGAAAACAGACCCGACTGCGACTACACCAAGCCGCTGGGGCGTGATCGCAAGCCGGCGATCCTAACGGATCAGATTTGCCACGAATGCGGTGCGCGGATGGTGATCCGCCACGGCCGGTCGGGCGAATTCTTGGGCTGTAGCAGATTTCCGAAATGCCGCGGCACGCGCGCGTTGCCGACCGGAGTCAAGTGTCCCAAGGACGGCGGCGACATCATTCAATTGCGCTCGAAACGCGGCGGTCGTGCGTTCTATGGATGCGTGAATCACCCGAATTGCGATTTCGTCGCCTGGAACAAGCCAACGCTGGAGCAGTGTCCGGAGTGCGGTTTCGTTGGTGCTGAAATGAAGTCGACCAAGGCGCGCGGCGAATATCGGAAGTGCCTCAAGTGCGGCAACGAGTGGGACGTGATTCCCGTTGCCGAGCCAGCGGCCGCCGCAGGCTAGATCGCGGTACCTCGCCGCCTCCGACGGCCAGCGTTAGTTTCTGGCCATGATTACCGTTGTCGGCGGCGGCCTCGCCGGATCCGAAGCAGCCTGGCAGCTCGCCGAGCGCGGCCACGATGTCGCCCTCGTCGAGATGCGCCCGGTGGTCGGCACGCCCGCCCACAAGACCGACCGCCTCGCCGAGCTCGTGTGCTCCAACACGTTCAAGAGCACCGAGGAGACCAACGCACACGGGCTGCTCAAGCGTGAGATGCGGATCCTGGGCTCACTCATCTTATGGGCAGCCGACCAGGCCCGCGTACCCGGTGGCTCCGCCCTGGCCGTCGATCGGGACGTCTTCTCGGCCATGGTCACCGAGCGCATCTCGTCCCACCCGCGAATATCGGTCGAACGCCGGGAAGTCGGAGAGCTTCCGACGCCGGCCATTGTCGCGACCGGTCCACTCACATCGGATGCGCTGGCCCAAGCCATTCGATCGCGGCTCGGTGTCGACGCACTCGCGTTTTACGACGCGATCGCGCCTGTAGTCGATCGGGACTCGATCGATTATTCGGTGGCATTCCGCGCGTCACGATATGGAAAGGAAACCATGCATGATGCCGGACCGGACGGCGCGTATCTCAATTGCCCTCTGGATCGCCAGCAGTACTCCGACTTCGTCGATGCCCTCGTCGCCGCGGATCAATACGGCGCGCACGATTTCGATGCCGTGCCGTACTTCGAGGGTTGCATGCCGATCGAAGAGATGGCCCGGCGCGGCCGCGACACACTTCGATTCGGTCCGCTCAAACCAGTGGGACTTCGCGATCCGCGTACGTCGCGCGAGCCGTTTGCAGTGGTCCAACTGCGACAGGAAGACCGCGGCGCGCGCATGTGGAATATGGTGGGGTTTCAGACCCGCCTTCGGATTCCCGACCAGCAGCGCGTAGTCCGCATGATCCCGGGCCTCGAGAACGCCGAGTTCCTCCGGTTCGGATCGATTCATCGGAATTCATACCTGAACACGCCCGCCGCGCTCACGACCCACCTCTCGCTGCGCGATGACCCGCGCGTGTTGTTCGCAGGCCAGATCACCGGCGTGGAAGGGTACACGGAGAGCACGGCCACCGGCCTCATCGCGGGGTTGAACCTTTCTCGCCTAACGGAAGGCTTCGAACCCGTCGTGCCGCCGCCCACGACCATGATCGGCGCGCTCTACCGATATTTGCGGGAGGCGAGACCGGAACACTTCCAGCCGATGAACGCGAACTTCGCGTTGCTGGACGAGCTGGACGAGCCGGTGCGGGACAAGCGACGCAAGCGCGAGTTGTTCGCCGAGCGCGCCATGGCCGCGATCGAGGCGTGGCGAGCCGAGTCCAGTCCGAGCACGGTGGCGCCGTGAGCAATGGCGCGCCGGAGTCGCCGCTCCCCAACGAAGTCGCGGACTTTCTCGAGCATCTCGAGAAAGAGCGAAACGATTCGCCGAACACGGTGGTGGCGTACGGCCGCGACCTGCGCGCCTTCGTCGCGTTCCTCACGACCTACTACGGCACTCGCGAGTGGACGTGGGAGGGTGTGGATCGCCTCGCGATTCGTGGTTTCATGGGTCACCTCACGCGGCGTGGTCTTTCGAAACGCTCGGTGGCGCGGGCGTTGTCGGCGGTGCGCAGCTTCTATCGCTTCATGCATCGCAACGAACAGGTGACTGCGAACCCAGCGCGTGGTGTGGGCTCGCCCAAGCTCGACAAGCGCCTGCCCGGCTACCTCGATCGCGCACAGATCGACTTGCTGTTTCAGCAGGCCGAGACACGCGCATGGAGCGGGCGGTTCACCGACGTGCGCAACCTTGCCATCCTCGAGGTGTTCTACTCCACGGGGATGCGGCTCTCCGAGCTCGCGGGCATCGACCTGCGCGATCTCGATCTCGTCTCCCAACAAGTGAAGGTGCGCGGGAAGGGCCGCAAGGAGCGGATCATTCCGTTAGGCGACCATGCGGTGCTCGCGCTGCGCAATTATGAGCTCACGCGCGACGCGCTCCGACGCGGCCTCGAAGGCGCCGTCGACCGGTCCGCGCTCTTTTTGTCCAAGACGGGCAAACGGATTGGTGTGCGCATGGTCCAATCGATCGTCGGCGGACTATTGCGTCAGATCGACGAGGATGCCGGCCTGTCCGTTCACTCGCTTCGTCATACGTTCGCCACGCATCTGCTCGACGCCGGCGCCGATCTTCGCGCCGTCCAGGAGCTGCTCGGACACGCCTCGATTTCCACGACGCAGATCTACACGCATACCAGCGTCGAGCGACTCAAAGCTGTATACACCAAGGCGCACCCGCGAGCGTAGCAACGCTTTTGCCTCACGCGGGACGGCTCCGTTCTTGCACCCGGATGACAGTATGAGCTGGATGGAAGTGCTTCCATTTGTGGGCGGATTGCTCGCCGCAATTGCGGGTGGAGCACTTGTCGCCGATGCAGCCCTCGTCGACGAGACGTACGGCACCGAGCGTCGCAAAACGCCGCGTCGCCAACGGAACCGCGTTGGGCAGGGATGCCTCGGTGGAAGCCTCGTGTGCACGGCCCTGGTTCTACTGAGTGGTGGCGCATCGCCGTTTGCCGTCGCCGCGACGTTCATCGGTATCGCGCTCCTCGTGGCCGGCGTCGTGCTCAACTGGCACTATCTGGTCGATCTCATCAACGGTCCATCGAGTCGGGTGCAATTGGCTTCGACGAAAGACAACTCGCGCCGCTCGGATGATTTTGACGGAACGCCGGCTCCGGCCTACGGCTGGCCAGCACACAGCGACGACTAGTTTTCGCTAGCACCGCCCCTGCCCGGGTTCTGCCTAGTCAGCACCCGACATGGCTTCGGACTATCTTTCCGGCCATGACACGTTTGCCAACCATCCACGCCACCACGATTCTCGGAGTGCGTCGCGACGGCAACGTCGCGCTCGGCGGCGACGGGCAGGTGACCGTCGGCGAAACCGTGATGAAAGCGAACGCCCAGAAAGTGCGCACGTTGCGTGGCGGCAAGGTGCTCGCGGGCTTCGCGGGAGCAGCCGCCGACGCATTCACGCTCTTCGAGAAGTTCGAGGAAAAGCTCGATCGATTTCCGGAGAATCTTCCGCGAGCAGCAGTCGAGCTGGCCAAAGACTGGCGCAGCGATCGCGTCCTGCGGCGTCTCGAAGCGCTGCTCGCCGTTGCAGATCGCCAGCACGGCTTCATTGTGTCCGGAACGGGCGACATCATCGAACCTGAGGACGGCATTCTCGCCATCGGGTCGGGCGGCTCATATGCACTCGCTGCGGCGCGCGCGCTCGTTGCGCACTCGACCCTCGCGCCGGCGCCAATCGTGCGGCAGAGCCTCGAGATCGCAGGCGATATCTGCATCTACACCAACCGCAACATCACAGTTTTGGAGTTGTGATCCGGCTCCGGATCACGCGACTCCACGCGACTCATGCCTTCCAAGCACACGCAGCAAGCGATAGCGAGACTGGCCGATCTCACGCCACGACAGATCGTGGCCGAGCTCGATCGGTACATCGTTGGGCAAGACGAGGCAAAGAAGGCAGTGGCGATTGCGCTGCGCAACCGATGGCGCCGGCAGCAGGCGCCGGAGGGCATCCGCGACGAGATTTCGCCTAACAACATCATCCTCATCGGACCGACCGGGGTCGGGAAGACCGAAATCGCGCGCCGCCTCGCGCGCCTTGCGGGCGCACCGTTCAGCAAGGTCGAAGCGTCAAAGTTCACCGAGGTCGGCTACGTTGGTCGCGACGTCGAGTCGATGGTGCGCGACCTGGTCGAGAGCGCGATCGACATGGTACGCACGGAGCGCGAGAACGAAGTCGAAGATCTCGCGTACGAGCGCGTCGACGAGCGACTGCTCGATCTGTTGTTGCCCCGGCCGAATGAGGCGACAGCGGAAGGACAGCGCGGCTCGGCCTCGGCCGCCGCAGGTGGTGCAGGGAGCGGACCGTCGCTCTTCGTCGTTTCCGCCGGCGGCGAGGTTGCGCGCGAAGGCGCGACTCCGGAAGCCGCCAAAGAGCGCTACAACCGGACGCGAGACAAACTGCGTCAGTTGCTCCGTGACGGGCAACTCGAAGATCGCGAGGTGGAAGTCGAAGTCACGCAGCAGGGCGCGCCGATGTTCGACATGCTCGTCCCGCAGGGTGCACCCGAGGGCGTCGAGAATTTCACCGAGATGCTGCAAGACATGATGCCCAAGCGGCGCAAGAAGCGCACGGTGAAAGTGTCCGAGGCGCGCCGCATCCTGCTCGATCAGGAGCTCGAGAAGTTGGTCGACATGGAGGATGTCACTTCGGATGCGCTCGAGCGCGTCGAAAAGATGGGCATCATCTTCCTGGACGAGATCGACAAGATCGCAGGAGAGCGCTCACAGATGGGGGGGCCGGATGTGTCACGCGAGGGCGTGCAGCGCGACCTGTTGCCGATCGTCGAAGGGTCTAACGTGCAAACGAAGTACGGGATGGTGAAGACGGATCACGTCCTGTTCATCGCGGCCGGTGCGTTCCATGTGTCGAAACCGAGTGACCTGATTCCGGAGCTCCAAGGACGCTTTCCCATTCGGGTCGAGCTCAAGCCACTCACCGAGCAGGACTTCGTGCGCATCATGACGGAGCCGGAAAATGCGCTCACGAAGCAGTACGCGGCCCTCGTATCGGCGGAGGGAGCGCCGCTCACGTTTACCGAGGACGCGATCGCGGAGCTGGCGCGCATCGCGACGAGCGTGAACGAACGCATGGAAAACATCGGAGCGCGGCGGCTGCACACCGTGATGTCGTCGCTGTTGGAGGACGTGCTGTACGATTTGCCGGACCGCGGCACGAAGCCGATCACCATTGACGGCGCAACGGTTCGCGACCGGCTCAAGGCTATTGTCGAGGATGAAGACTTGCGGCGCTACATTCTGTGATCTCGCCTAACTGACTGCCATCCCACCGCCGATCCGCATGCACCGCGACTTTCTGGCCATCCCGGACTTCTCGGCCCAAGAACTACGTGATCTGTTTCAGTTGGCGGACGCCATGCGATCCGGCACGTTCGTTGGGCATCCGCTGGCCGGGAAGTCGCTGGGGATGATCTTCATGAAATCGTCCACGCGGACGAGGGTGTCGTTCGAGGTCGGCGCGTGGCAGCTGGGTGGCCACGCGTTGTTCCTGTCGCCCCGCGACATCCAGCTCGGCCGCGGCGAACCGATCGCCGACACGGCGCGTGTGCTCTCCCGGTACGTTGACGGCATCATGATCCGCACGTTTGCGCACGCCGAGGTCGAGGAACTCGCGAAGCACGCCGACGTCCCGGTGATCAACGGTCTCACGGATCTGCTGCATCCCTGCCAGGTGATGGCCGACTTGCTCACCGTTAGGCAACATTTGGGCGGGTGGGACGGCAAGCGAATCGCGTGGATCGGCGACGGCAACAACATGGCGAACTCCTGGATCAACGGCGCGTACCGTCTCGGGTTCGATCTCACGCTCGCGTGTCCGGAAGGATACGATCCGGATGCGACGATCCTCGCGCGCGCGCAGACCACGGCGATGGTCCGCGTGGTACGCGATCCCGCGGAAGCCGTCGATGGCGCGGACGTCGTGAACACCGACGTGTGGGCGTCGATGGGCCAGGAAGAGGAACAGGAGCGCCGGGCTCGCGCCTTCACTGGGTTCAGCGTCACGTCAGCGCTCATGGCGAAGGCCAAACGCAGCGCCATTTTCCTGCACTGCCTGCCCGCGCACCGCGGCGAAGAAGTCGCTGGGGACGTGATCGACGGCCCACAGAGCCGCGTGTGGGACGAGGCCGAAAATCGGCTTCACGTGCAGAAGGCGATCATGGCCACGCTCATGGGCGGCGCGCCGCGGGATTGACCGTAGCGCCATCGAGTGGGCGCGGCGCGCTTTTCAGCCGCACGCCTAACGCGCGCAACTTTGTAGCGGGTTTGCGAGTGTTTGCGTAGCTGGCAGCCGGAGCGCGCGCGCTGTAACTCCTTATATATCAATATGATACGGGCGAGGCACGGGTCGCGCACTCGACCCGGCCTGCGCGTGGCGCGCCGCGCCTCGCGCGCCTGGCGCCGCCGTCCATCACAGGCCGATCGGATCGGCGCGGCGACACGAAGCCTACAGCCCCCGTGTGAGAATCCATGCGCGCCACGAGACGCCGAGGTTCGTCGGATCGGGCCGTCCCGATTCGGCAGAGTCCTAACCGTTGGGCGTTCACGGTAATCGAGTTGATGATCGTGCTCGCGATCATCGGCATCATTGCGGCGTTCGCCTACCCGAAGGTGAACTTCACGCAATTTCGCGTCGACGCGGCCGCGCGCACCGTGCGTGTCGCGCTGCAGCACGCCGAACGCTTGGCCGTGACACGACAGTACGACGTCGTCGTGAGCTTCGACACGACGAACCGGCGCATCCGCGTCCTCGAAGACAACAACAACAACGCGACGGTGGACGCGGGCGAGCACGTCACCTACGCGCCCCTCGAAGACTCCGTGCACTTCGCCGTTCCGCCCGCCGGCGTGTCGGGTACGGCGAGCGGTTCCATCGATGGGAGCAGCATCAGGATCATCAACAACATGCCGACGCTGATTTTCCATCGCGACGGCGCCGCGAGCAGCGATGCCGACATCTACATCACGTCGAAGCGCGCCGCCAACGATGACTTTCGCTGCATTCGCGTGATTCAATCCACCGGGCGCACGCTCTGGTGGCGCTACCTCAACGGTGCGTGGGAGCAGGCGAGCTTATGACCATCGCGATGCGTGCCCGCAAGGGCCTAACTCTGATCGAGACGTTGATCGCGCTCGCGATTCTCACCGGCGCGATGCTCGGCATGGGGACATTCGTCTCGAGGCTGTCCCATGGATCGGGAACCGGCTACGAGATGTCGATGGCCGGCGATCTGGCTGTCGCGCGCGTCGAACAGATCAAGGCATACCCGGTGTACTCCTCGCTCGAGGCAAAATTCGTGGGCACCGACACCGGAATCGCCGGCTATCCGGGTTTTACACGCCGCACGTACATCACGCACACGTCCACCTCGCGCGCGGACTACAAGACGGTGACCGTGGTCGTGACGGCGGCGCCGTTGTCGAGCCCGATGAAGAAGACCTCCATCATCGCCGCCTTCTGAGGACGCCGAGTCATGACGACATCTCTTCAGCCACGCCTGCGCTGCGGCGTCACGCTGATCGAAATGCTGATTGCGTTGACGTTGTTCGTCGCAGTGTTCGGTCTAGCCGTGCCGTTTTTCAAGATGCAAGCGCGGTCGCTCGGTGCGAGCGCGGGCCGACTGGATGCCCAACAGAACGCGCGCTTCTCGCAAAACACGGTGGACCGTGACCTCCGCCTTGCGGGCGCGGGCGTTCTGTCGAGTCAGCCGATGATCGTTCAGGCGGACCAGTTCGCGCTGACGTTCAACGCGGACATCGTGACGCGCGATCAGAATGACCTCAACGCGGCCTACTACGATCCCGACGTCGACTCGATGTCGACGGCGAGTATGCTCACCTCGCAGCAGGTCACGCTGCCGCACAGCGCGGTGATCTATCCGCAAGTGAACTATCTGCAGAGCGGCGTCCCTGGAGCGGCTGAGACGATTTCGTACTGGGCATCTGTGGATAGCACCGTGAGCGCCGGCAATCAGTACGTGCTGTTCCGCCGGGTCAACGACGGAACGCCGAAGGTCGTGGCGAGCGGCATCATCTGGAACAGCGGCGATTCACCGATTTTCACCTATTACAAGCCGGACTCCACCGGGAATCTCGTTGCGATTCCCGCGTCGAAGCTCCCGCTCTATCACAACGCGGCTGCGCACGGCTCCGTCGCGGACACCGGCACGTTCGCCTGGGTCGACAGCATCCGCATGGTGAGTATTCGCGTCGCGGGCACTTACGATGATCCGCAGAAGGGTCCCGTGATGCGCGTCGTGCAAACGTCTACGCAACTGTTGAACGCCGGCATGCAGCACAGCACGGTGTGTGGTACTCCGCCGATTGCGCCGGCGTCGTTCGCCGCCGTCTACGACACCACCACACCCGCCAAGGTGATTCTGACGTGGAACGAGTCGCTCGACCAGGACGCGGGTGAAAAGGACATCGAGCGCTATCTGATTTATCGCCGAGCCGTCGGCGATGTGAATTGGCAGAATGTCGTGACGAGCGTGGCGGCATCGTCTGCGGCGTACACCTACGACGACATCGATCCGCCGTCCGGAAGTTGGGAGTACGGAGTGGTGGCCCAGGACTGTTCGCCATCGAACTCGCCCATCCGGTCGGCAGGCGCCGTCACCGTCCCATGAGCATCACGAGGAGAATGCACATGCCGCGCGCGTCGCTGCTGTGGAATCGGCGGACGAATCGCCGTGGTTCCGCGCTGATTCTCGTTCTGTTGTTGACCGTCACGCTGGCGGCGATCGCGCTGTCCGCGATTCTGCTGACTGGCAGCTCGACAATTCTGAATCACTCGTTCGACCGCGAGCGCGACTATCGCTATGCGGCCGAGGCGGGGCTCGCGATGGGGAAGTCGAGCCTCAGCAAGGACACGAGCATTCACTTGCCCGACAGCGGCTACGTCACGCTTATTTCTAACGGAATGGTGACCGGAGCTGACGGCCAATTGATCCCGGGTCTTCACGTCAACGTGTACGCCGGTCTCTCGGGCAACGTGACGGGCGAGTTCGGCAAATACGCCAGCATCGTTTCCGAGGCCTACGATTCCAGCGGGACGCGCTACGTGCGACGACTCGAGCTGGCGGCGGAGAATTTCGCCCGCTATGCGATGTTCACGAACACGTTCCCGGCCGGATTGTGCTACTCGACAGGTGAGTTCATTCGCGGTCGGGCGCACAGCAATCAAGGTTGGTATTCGTGCGGCACGCCGACGTATTACGACACGGTGTCCGCCGTAGGCAGCATCTCCGGCGGTTCGCCGACGTTCGAGAAGGGGAAGATCAGCGGCGCGTCGGTGATCCCGATTCCGCCAGTTTCGAAGTTGGCTGTGTTGCAGAGCAATGCCGCGGCCGCAAACCTGGACGTCATCTCGCAGGGCACGACCCTCAGCAACGTTCGCACTCGTATCGAGTTCGTTGCGGTCGACTTGAATGACGACGGAGACGTTAAGGACAACAACGAAGGTTTCTTCCGAGTCTATCAAGCCAACGCCGCGTGGGCGGCGCGCGTGCGGGTCAGGGACACGGTTATTGGTGGAATGAACGCGCCGCCGGATTCGATGTGTGGCGACTGGCATCTCGAGAGCGAGGGCGCGGGAGGCTTTGCGCTCAAGTTCTTCCCGACATTCGTACACGGCGAGACGTGGTTCAAGAACGAGATCACAGCCGGAACGCTCATCGCGAGCTCGCCGTCGGACGTCGTTGCCAATGCAGGTACAGTGACCACGAGCGAGCGCGACAAGATCATGGGGCACACCGGATTCCGGTGTTATCCCGCCGGCGATCCGCATCTTGTGTCCGCGGAGCGACGCCACGCGCTGCCGGCGCCAGGGAGTCCGTCCGTGTACCAAAAGGGCGGAGAGGACACAACCTTCACTGACAGCACGGTCTACGGGTATTGGCAGAAGTGGGGCGGAAACAACGCTCCGGTAGTGACGGCGTTCAACGCGATTCCTGCCGGCTCACCTTACCAAGGCTATCAGCACCAAGCCAACAACGCGCGTCTGTGGCCGCTCGACCGCACACTAAATCCGAACTCGAAGGGCGTGATTCACACCCACGGGCCAGTCGCACTCAACGGCGTGTTGAGAGGCTGGGTGACGCTGTACGCGCAGACGTATGGCTCTGCGCAGGGCACGGTGCTGCTGATCGATGACCTCGTGTACACGCAGGATCCAGCGTCGGCGTTGTGCGCGAACTTGTTCGGTGTCATCGCCGACACGAGCATCATGATCGCGGACAACGCGATCAATTCGCCGCTGCGATCGGGAAAGGGCGGCGCGGTCTATCGTTGGACTGATGGCAACGACAACGACATGCTTACGGCCAACAACTTCGTGTTTCACGGCGTCACGATGAGCCGCACGGGAACAGTCGGAGTCGAGAATTACGATCAGCATCCTGAAGGGTCATCGACATTCGGAAACTGCAATACGGCGCACACCGGCCGCGGATGCATTCAGCAAGCGGGCGGAGTGATCGAGAATTTCATCAGCGCGACGTACAGCAACAACTACGACGGCTTTGGTGAGAATCGAAGCGTCGACCAGTGCTTGAGCTCGCAATCGCCACCGTACTTCCCAACGACAGGCCGCTACATCAACAATCGCTTCTCGGAAATCGATCCTGCTCGATTCGACATCGCCACGCTCTTCAGGAAACTGCAGTCGGGCGATTAAGCCAAATGTTTTGAGACAACCACCGAGCCCGCGTCCGCTCTTTGGATGCGGGCTCGCTTGGCATCGTACGCCGGGCTGGCAGTTGAATGGCCATGCAGCCATTTTTGCAGGAGATTCCCTGTGGAGCTCCTCCGATGGCTCAGGCCGCAGTTCAGCAAACGCTCAAGCGCACACCGTTTTACGACATCCACGTCTCGTTGGGTGCCAAAATGGTTCCATTCGCGGGTTACGAGATGCCCGTGCAGTACCCGACGGGGATCACGGCGGAGCACCGGGCGGTGCGCGAGCATTGTGGCCTTTTTGACGTGAGCCACATGGGAGAATTCGAGGTATCCGGCGCGGACGCCGTCGCGTTCGCGACGAAGGTGACTTCGAATGATGTTGCGGCGCTCGAGCTCGGACAGGTGCAGTACTCGACGATCCTGAACGACCATGGAACGATCGAGGACGATTGCCTCGTCTACCGGTTCGCGGACCGTTTGATGCTCGTCGTCAACGCCTCGAACAAGGACAAAGACCTGGCGCACATCCGGCGATACGTTGGAGCGCTGCAGTGCACGGTCACGGACGTCACCGACGAGACCGCGCTCCTGGCGCTGCAGGGGCCTAACGCAGAGCGCGTGTTGCAGCCGCACGTGTCCGTCGACTTGTCGAAGATCGCATACTACCACTTCGCCGTTGGCGACGTGGAGGGCGTGGCGGCGGTGATCTCGCGGACTGGATATACGGGCGAGGATGGATTCGAGCTCTATTTCTCTCCCAAGTACGCCCAACGCGTGTGGAGCGCCCTGACGGCGGACGGCGTGACGCCGGCGGGACTCGGGTGCCGGGACACGCTGCGCCTCGAGATGGGGATGGCCCTCTACGGCAACGACATCGATGACACGACGACACCGCTCGAGGCAGGGCTCGGCTGGGTGGTGAAGTTAGGCAAGGGCGACTTCGTCGGACGGGATGCGCTCGTAGCGCAGAAGGAGCGCGGCATCCCGCGCCGTCTGGTCGGCTTCACAACCGCCGAACGCAGTTTCCCAAGGCACGGGTACCCGGTGTTCGTGAACGGCCAGGCGTCCGGCACCGTGTGCAGCGGCACCATGAGCCCGTCGCTCGGCGTTCCGATCGGCACCTGTTACGTACCGATGGCGTCGGCGAAGCCGGGGACGCCGCTCGAGATCGAGATTCGCGGGCAGCGCGTGGCGGCGGAGTTGGTCCGGACGCCGTTCTATACGCGCGGGACGCATCACTAGTCGCCAGGCGGGCGTGGTGCGGCGGCGCGTGTCGCGCCGCACGGCATCGGCCGTCCCGTCTCCCGCCCAACGCTTGAGGCGCGCGCGCATGCGGATCGCGATCCTGACCGTATCGGATGCCGGCTCGAAAGGCGAGCGCGCCGATGTGTCGGGAGACACCGTTGCGGGTTGGGCGACGCAACGCGGCGCGACGATCGCTGCACGCGCGACCGTCCCCGATGACACCGCGCGCATCGTGGCCATGCTGGTGGCGTGGTGCGACGCAGACGATGCGGACCTCGTGCTGACGACGGGCGGCACTGGCCTCGCCCTGCGGGACGTGACGCCTGAGGCGACGATGGCCGTGGTCGAGCGCGAGGCACCGGGCATCGCGGAGCGGATCCGATCGTTGTCGCTCGAGCAATTTCCGCGGGCGGCGTTGTCTCGGGGCGTGGCTGGGACGCGCGCGCGCACTTTGATCGTGAACTTGCCCGGGTCACCGGGCGGCGTGCGCGATGGGTTGGCCGCGCTCGACGCGATCGTCGACCATGCCGTGGACATTCTGCGCGGGACCGTGACCGAGCATCGCGCACCGAGCGGCGGGTCGGCGTCATGAAGGTGCTGCTCACGTTGGCGGACGTCGAACCCGCCGTGCGACTGAACGCGCTCCTCGAGCGCGCAGGCTACCAAACGGCGCTCGTGTCTCCCATGGACGATGTGCCGAGCGCGATTCGCCGGGACAAGCCCGACGTGATCGTCCTAACGGGCGCATTGACCGACGTCGCCAATATTCAGTTAGTCAAACGCCAGCAGTGGGATGGCGCCGCGGTCGTGGGACTGGCCGATCTGAACGATCCGACCGTTCACGACCGCTTGCGGGCGGTCGGATACGTCGAGGTCTACGCGAAGCCAGTGGATCTGGACGAAGTGTTCGCCGGGATTCGGCGCATTCTCGACCGGCGGCGGTTGTCGCTCGACACGGGGCTCATCGGCGAGAGCGAAGGCATCCGCGAGGTGATGGTCAAGATCGAGCAGATGGCGCCGGTGTCGAGTACGGTGCTGATCGAAGGAGAGAGCGGGACGGGCAAGGAGTTGGTGGCGCGCGCGATTCACCGACTGAGTCCGCGGCGCGGCAAGCCGTTCATTGCGGTCAACATCGGTGCGTTGCCGGAGACGCTGATGGACAGCGAGCTGTTCGGGCACGAGAAGGGCTCGTTCACCGGTGCCGCCGAGCGGCGGTTAGGCCGATTCGAGCTGGCGAACGGCGGCACGCTGTTTCTCGATGAGGTGGGGGAAGCGCCGCTGTCGACGCAGGTGAAGCTGTTGCGCGTGCTCGAGCAGCGAGAGGTGACGCGAGTGGGTGGAACGCAGCCGTTCCGCGTAGATGTCCGCGTGCTGGCGGCGACCAACCGGCCGCTTCGCGAGCACGTCGAGGCGGGCGAGTTTCGCGCCGATCTCTATTACCGCCTGAACGTGCTGAACATCTATTTGCCGCCGCTCCGCGATCGACGCGAGGACATCCCGCTCCTCGTGCGCCAGTTCGTGCAGGAGTTAGCCGCCCAACACGACCGGCCGTTCCCCGGCATCTCGGCGGAGGCCATGCAGCGGTTAGTCGAATACTCGTGGCCCGGAAACATCCGCCAGCTTCGGAATCTCGTCGAGAGCATGGTGGTGTTGTCCCCGGGACACGAAATCACGGCCGAGGACATTCCGCGGGAGATTCGGGAAGGTGCCGCGCGTTTCCTGCCTGTTCCCGTTGGGCGGACGGCTGCCGGGCCGGGGCGCGTGGACGAGTCGGCGATGGGCGGGCGCGAGCTGGAGTTCATCATCCGGAGCCTCGTCGAGCTCAAGCTCCAGGTAGAGGAACTACGGCGCCGCGTTGGTGAGGATCGGATTGGATCGGCGTTGGGGACCGGACCATCGCGGGATGTGCTCGTGGGCGAAGTGGTCGCCAATACGCCACCGGTGGCCGCCATCGAGCCGAAGGATCAGCCGCCGGCGCCTAACGTGATCAGTATCCGGCCCGGGATGAGCATGGCGGAGGTGGAACGAGCGGCGATCGAGCTCGCGTTACGTGAGACGCGCGGTAACCGAAGAAAAGCCGCAGACATGTTGGGCATCGGCGAACGCACGCTGTATCGAAAGTTAAAGGAGTATAACCTGCCCGAGTATCCGTAGCGTAGCTCTCGCTTGCATTTAGGCACCGTTGTTGGAATATTGTCTGACCACAATTCCGAAGTGCAACACGCCGTATCCTCCCCGCCCGGTCGGAGTGACGGCGCCTGTGTTAGTCCCCGTTCGTACCCGCCGGTCCGGTCTCCCGCGCTCGCCAAGTCAGGTACTCGTGTCTGTGCCGCTCAACGCGCCGACTCCGTCGTCGCAGCCCGTGTCACCCATCGCCGGCAGTGTCTTGCCGATCCGACGTGCGGAAGAGTTGTTGGTTACGCTGCCGGGCGTCTTGGCAGCGCGCATCGTCGCGAGCGAGAGTGGCGCAGTGAGCGAGGTGCATCTGCTGACGAGCGCGGAGGTCAATCCAAAGCAGACGGTGCGCAACGTCGAGAGTGCGTTGCTGGCGCACCTCGGCATGCGGGTCGATCATCGAAAGATCTCGGTCGCGACGACGGTGGAACCGCAGAAGACCGTGGAGGCGAAGGGCCTGTCGGAGAGCGCAGCGGCAGAAGCTTTGGCGGCTGCGGTGCGTCGGCGGTTTTACTTCGAGGACGTCGAGGTTCGGCGGTCACGGAGCCGCGGCGTGACGTGTCGAGTGACGCTCCGCAAGGCGGAGCAGTCTTACATCGGAGAAGCTGAAGGCTCAGAATCCGAACGCTCGCGCGCCGAGCTGGCCGCGCGAGCTGCTGTCGTCGCGATCAGTCAGGCGGAAGGCGACACGCGTGCGTTGTCGTTAGACGGGTGCCGCTTGATCGACGCCTTCGAGCGCGAGTTCGTATTCGCCGGCATCACGGTTCGCGTTGGGCGTGAGACCATGCTCCTCACGGGCAGCTGCGAGATCAAGGAGAGCCCGGAAACGGCAAGCGTGCTCGCGGTGCTCGACGCGACGAATCGTTGGATTGGGCGGGAGCGGTGAGGCGTGTGATCGCAGGGCTCGGCCGATCCCGGGTGCCTGCGATGTCGCATCGTCGGTGGTAGGGACGCTGTCGCTGGTGCTTCATTCCTGCTGTACGACTCTCAACCGTCTGACAACACGATCGATCAATACGACTAACAACCCCCGATCCTCGGCTGAGCGAAGCTGAGCGGGCAGGGCCATGTAGTTGAGCGGAGCCGACCTTTAGCACAACTGGCAGGTGCCAGGTGTGACTTCACGAAAGGGAGGTGACGCGAAATGTCGTTCTTGACCCAGCTCGTTACGTCGTTGTACGCGGTCGTTGCTACTGACACCGCACACTGGTGGTAAGACCCGGGGACGGGGGTTCCTCTTTTTCGCAAGCGGTGCGAATGAACCGGGTGCGACTGTATGTGTCGGGTGTGGCGTTGGGCGCAGTGGCGACTGCCATTTGCGTCTATTGGGTTGCGCCGGTGGTGGATGCGGGATCCATCCGCGCTGCGCTGTGGATGTCCGGTTTGTCGGTGTTCGCGCTGCTGTTGGTGTACCAACTGCCGGCCGGCGCCGGGGGGTCGATCGGGTTCATCCCGTTCACGGCCACGGCGCTCCTCTCGCCTAACTGGATCGCCGTGCTCGCCGTCTCGGTGACCAACATCATCACCGAGATCATCAGCACCCGGGACGGCGTCAAGAAAGTCTTCAACGTGGTGCAGATGTCGCTGGCGACGTCGCTGGCGGTCCTGTCGTACGTGCTGCTGGGCGGGAAACCGCTGCTGCAGTACACGGGGATGAGCGCGCCGCAGGCGTTGGCCACGGTGGGCGTGCCATTCTCGGTGATGGTCATTGTGTTCGTGGCCGTGAACACGCTGGCAGTCAGCGGCGCGATCGCGACCAACGACAGCAAGAACCTGTTGAAGGTCTGGCGGCAGAACCACCTCGGCAGCCTGGCGTACGACGTGCTGGCGAGCCCGGTCGCGTTTCTGCTTGCGTGGTGCTATGCGCGCTTCGGAGCGTTCGGCGCGCTCGTGCTGGCGCTCCCGCTCCTGGGTGTGCGCCAGCTGTACAAGACCAACCGTCAGCTCGAGCGCGTCAACCAGGAACTCCTCGAGCTGATGGTCAAGGCGATCGAAGCGCGGGATCCGTACACGTCCGGCCACTCGCGGCGTGTGTCGCACTATGCAAAGCTCATCGCCCGTGCGTTAGGCTTGTCATCGCGTGAGATCGAGCGCGTTGCGACCGCGGCGTTGCTGCACGACGTGGGCAAGATCCACGAGATCTATGCGCCGATCCTGCGCAAGCCGGACAAGCTCACCGCGGACGAGTGGGCGGTGATGCAGACGCACCCGATCAAGAGCGCCGAGCTGGTGTCGACCGTGTCGCAGTTGCGCGATCTGGTGCAAGCGGTGCGGCATCACCACGAGAACTGGGACGGGAGCGGATATCCCGACGGCTTGGCCGGTGAGCAGATCCCGTTGGGCTCGCGCGTCGTGCTCATCGCGGACACCATCGACGCGATGACCACGGACCGTCCGTACCGCAAAGCGTTAGGCGAGGTGCAGGTGCGGGCCGAGCTCGCCAAGCACCGCGGGCGGCAGTTCGATCCCAAGATCTGCGACGAGCTGCTCGCGAGCCCGATGTTCGGGCTATTGTTCGCCTCGCCGGCGCTTCGCGACACCGCGGCGGCGTCCCGACCCAAGGATCTGTCGGTCGCACAGCTCGCCTAGGCCAGGGCTGTCGCCCTGGCGTCACCCCACGCCTAACTCACCACGCAGCCGCTCGAGGTCGGGCTCGAGCGAGGCGCCCGGCCGTCGAAACTGCCTCACGTAGGCGGTGAGCAGACGCGAGGCGTCGCGCCGGCGGCCGCGCAGCAGCAACAAATCCACGAGCACCGCGGTAGCGAAGTCCTGGCCGTTCGCCTTGCGCGTGCGCCGGTGCAAGTGCGCGAAGTGGGTGAGGTCGTGTTCGGTGGGATCGGCGTCGCCGCGAAGGAGACCGAGCCGCCAGCGGAACGAGACGTGTCGAATGTCCGAGCGCGGCGATCGCGCGGGGCCGACTGCCTTCTCGCTTTCCGTAATCAGGCGCTCGGCATCGCCTAACCGACGTTCGCGCAGCGCGATCTCGGCGCCGTTGCTCAAGATGGTGGACCGGCCGACGGTGTCGGCGCTGCGTTCCATGAGCCAGAGGGCTTTCTCGAACCATGCGCGGGCGGTGGCGGTGTCGCCCTCGGCGAGAAACGTGAGCGTGATCTGGTTGGCTGCGGGTGCCGCATAGGCGGCGAGGCCGAGGCGTTGCGCGATCTCCAGCGCCGCAGCGGCAGCCTGTCGAGCCTCCAGGATCGGGGCACCGCAGAGTCGGAGCGCCGCGGCCGCATGGGAGAGGTACTTCGCCTTGTTGCCGCCGTCCGGCGCTGCGAGCTGCGAGTCCGTTAGGCGGTGCGCCGCGTCGAGGCCCGTGTGCGGGTCGCCGAACGCGGTGTGATACACCATGTGCAGGCACGCGGCCGCGCTTTCGTCGACGCCGGGCTTGTCGATGGCCGGGGTGACGCCGCGCATCACCGCCGTCGCCGCGCGCTCGTCGCACAGATTGTCGGCGATCATGAGCGCCCACGCGGCGGCGAGCACGCGATGCGCGTTCGAGGCGGATGCGGCGGCCGCACAGCGCGTGGCGTCGGCGAGCAGCTCGCGGCGGTCGGCCCCGAGACGCCACTTGGCGAGCGAGAGCTCGAGCTCCGTGTCGTCGTGGTTGTCCGACGACGCATGGGTGTGGCGCTGCAACGATTCCAACTCGGTCGCGACGTGCACGAACGGTTCCCAGTCGGCGCCGAGGAAGAGCGCGTGGGCGCGCGCAGCAAGATGGTGCAGCTTGTCGGGCGGCGACGTCGTCATCTGCGCCGCACGCTCGTAGAGACGCGCCGCCTCGATCGGCATGCCGAGTCCCGTTAGGCGCGTGGCCGCGCCGGTGAGGAGTTCGATGGCGCGTGTGTGTTCGCCCGCGTACTGCCAGTGCTCGGCGCATTCGCCGGCCAGCACGCCCGGTGCGTCCGTCGAGCGCTCGCGCTCGAGCAATTCGGCGGCACGCCGGTGGAGGAGTTGGCGCGCCGGCTTGGACAGGCGCTCGAGCGCGGCTTCAGCGGTGAGGCGGTGACGGAGCACGATGCGGTCGCCCTCGAGGCCGATCATGCCGGCGGTGCTCAGAGTGTCCAGCCCATCGAGCACGCCTAACCGAGTGGTGCCTAACAGCTCTTCCACGCGCCGAGTCGACGAGGCCGGGCCGAGGACGGCGATGGCCTGCAGGATCCTCAGCGGGATATCGCTCAGTCCGTCGAGGCGCTGGGCGGCAATGCGCTCGAGGGCTGCAGGCGCGCGGAACGGTTCGGTGTCCCCTTCGGCGCGCGCAGCCAGCTCGGTGAGGACGTATGGATTGCCGCCGCCGCGGGCGACGCACCACTCGGTGAAGGGCTCGTTTCCCTCGCGGGACGAGCCGTCGAGGACGCGTTGTACGAGCATGCGGCTGGCCAGATCGTCGAGCGGCTTGAGGCGCATGAGACGCGGACGTACATCGTCGGCACAATCGAACTGCCGGGTGAGGTCGTTCTGCCTCGCGGTGAGGACGATGAGCGCACGATGCTTGAGTGCCCAACGGGACAACACGCGGACGCACGTCCACGACGCGCGATCGAGCCACTGTGCGTCCTCGATGATGAGGACAACCGGTTGTTCGTGCGACACGGCATCGAGGAGGTCGATGAGCGCGATCCGGACGCGCGCGCACAGCTGGTCCAGGTCCACGATGTCGGGTCCGGCGGCCGGTTCGCTCGCGACGAGGACGGCGTCGAGCGTGCGCTTGGAGGCCTCGCCGACGGCGATAGCGCCGCGCATCGCGCGAACGCGCCGGACGACTTCGATGATACCGGCGAGCGGGCGCTCGACGTCGTGTGCCTGGCATTCGATCCGCACGACCTTGATGCCGTCGAGTTGGGCGGCGCACGCGATTTCCGTCGCGAATCGCGTTTTGCCGATGCCCTCTTCGCCGCAGACGAGGCAGGTCTCACCGTGCGCAGCGAACAGACCATGCAAGACGCGTTTCACGTCCTGCATCTCCTGCTCGCGCCCGACTTGCGATGCACGTTGCTGCTCGGGCGCGGCGCGATAGGCTTCGGCGATTCGTCGTCGGAGGAGTGTGGCGGGGACGCGTATGTCGCCCGCACCTGGTCCGAGCTCGCGCAGATAGGAATCGAGGATCTCGAGCGCGCGAACCTTGCTGCCATGGAATGCGGCAGCTTCGGCGAGGGCGAGCGTCGCTTCCTCGTTGAGCGGGTCGAGCAGCAGACATCGTGTGGCGAGGCGCTCGACGGCTGCCCAATCGTTTCGCTCGCGCTGCGCGGCGATCGCAGCGATGAGCACGCGTCGCAGTCCAGACGTGACGACGTCGCGTTCACGCTCGAGCCATTCGCTGAACGTCGGCGAGAAGCGTGGTGCGTATCCTGGGAGAAACGGGCCTTGGACGAGCTCCGCGACGCGATTGGGGTCGGCGTTGCGTCCCGCGGCGATCACTTCACCGAAGTCGGACTGCGCTGAGCGGGCGGGTAAGGTGATGTGGCCGCGATCCGATCGGAGCGCGGCGCCGAGTGTGTTGAGGCGATAGAGGGTTTGGCGGAGCCGGTGGTTTGCGCGTTGGGCGGACGCGCGCGGCCAGAGCAGCTCAATGAGGCGGTGTCGCTCGATGGGCCGACCGGCTTCGGACACGAACAGCAGTGCCGAGGCGAACAACGTCTCGCTGGCTTGCGTAAGGCGAGTGACGCCGATGGTGATGACGGCGTGACCGAGTCCCACCAAGTGAATCATGTGACGCGTCCTTGTGCCCTTGTTTCGCGCCCGACCAAGGTACTAACGCCGAGCTCGTCACGCGAGCGTCATTCGTACTACAGTGTCATACGATTCAGTTAGGCAGGGCGATGTTTCGTTAGCCCGTGCTGCCGATGCCGCCGCTGCGATCGGTGGATCGCGTCACCACGCCGATGGACCAGTCGAGGGTGGCGTAGCGATGCAGGATGATCTGTGCGATGCGCTCGCCGTGCTCGATCGGGATGCGCTGGGTGGAGACATTCCGCACCATCACGAGCCACTCGTCGGGGTAGTCGGCGTCGATGGTTCCTGGTGCGTTGGGCAGGACGAGACCGCGGCGAAACGCGATCGAGCTGCGGAGTCGCAGTTGTGCCTCGTAGCCAGCGGGGAGCCGTGCGCGGAAGCCGAGTGGGATGAGGGCGACGTCGCCAGGTTCCAAGGTGACCGCGCCATTTGCACTCGCCGAAAGCATCACTTCGGCGCCATCGCGCCACGTGCGGACGGCGCGGCCGTGCAAGTGAGCACGCACGTCGTAGCCGGCAGCGCCACTGGTGCCGCGCGACGGAACGGTCACGTCGTCGAACAGCGGCTCGAAGACAATGCTGGGTGCGGAGATGATCGTGTCCATGGCGCTCGTTGAATGTGTGCTTGGCCGTGACCGGCACCGACTGTAGGTTTGGCTCGTGACCGTCACGCCGCCCGCCGGCGCCGGCTCGCGTCCCGGAGGGGCGCCGGCGTCACCGGCCGCCGCGCCCGACTTGGGCGTCTCGCCTTTGGCTCCGGGCGCACCGTCGCCGAATAGCGTGACGGCGAAACTTCCGTCACACATCGAGGGCTGGCAACTACCCGCCGGTTGGTCGTGGGGCGCGGAGGGCGTGCTCGCCGAGTTCCGTCACTACCAGGAAGTGGTGGACGCGCTGGGACGGTCGCTGTCATTGGTGACGGTTCCCGAACCTGCGCACGCGGTGTGGCTGGGCGCCGAGGCGCGTGCGCTCGCGCATCGGGCGCACGCGTCCATACCGACGGCGTACGACTGGTGGCCGGGCGGTGTGCAGAGTCGCCGCGGGCCCGCGTATGTGCGGCGATGGATATCCGGCGAGAGTGTGGCAGGGCGGATCCGTCGGGTCGGACCAGACGATCTCAGCACGTCGCTGCAGTTGCTGCGGTCCACTGGGCAGGCGCTCGCGTATCTGCACACGACCGGTACGGCGCACGGCGCGGTGTGCGGCGAGTCGATCTGGTTTACGCCAACGGGTCAGCTGTGGCTGCTGGCGTGGGAGTGGGTGTTGCCGCGCAACCTGATACCGGCGGGGCTGACGCCGTTTCCTGGACGTCTTCCGTGCGCGCCGGAGTGGCCCGACGCCGAATGGCTGCCGACGGCTGAGAGCGACCAATGGCAGTTGGCGGCGACGGCATTCGCGGCGCTTACGGGTGAGTATCCGCCGCCGGAGGTGCCGCCGCTTCCGCTGGTGCGCCCGGATTGTCCGCAGGCGGTGGCGCGTGTGCTCAACCGCGCATTGGAGCGCGATCCCGAGAAGCGGTATCACTCGGTTGCGGCGATGCTGCGCGAGCTGGATCGCGCGGTAGGCGGCGGCGGGAGGTCTTCCGTGTACATCAGCGGCTCGATGCCGGCGATCCGTCCGTTAGGCGATGCGGAAGAGGAGCGGCTTCGGTGGGCGACCGGTGAGGACTACGAAGTGATCGCGCGGCTGGGCTCCGGTACGTTCGGATCGGTGTGGCGGGTGCGCGACCTGACGCTCGAGCGCGAGGTGGCGCTCAAGATGTTGCACCCGCAGGTGGCGAACGACGAGATCGCGGTGCGGCGGTTCCGTCGCGAGGCGCAGCTCGCAGCGCAACTCGCGCATCCGGCGATCGTGCCGATCTACGACTGGGACAGCAACGGCGGCGTTTCGTGGTACACGATGGAGCTCGCCGAGAACGGCTCGCTCACGGATCTGGTGAAGCGATCCGGGCCGCGCTCGGTGGAGCAGATAGCGTCGCACGTCGATCAGGTGCTGGACGGGCTCGCGGCGGCGCACGCCATCGGGATCGTGCACCGCGATCTCAAGCCCGAGAACATTCTGATCGACCGGCATCGGCGGTGGCGGATCGCGGACTTCGGCGTGGCGAAGATTTCGGGCGAGGAGCTGCTGAGCGGAACCACCGGGACGCCGGAGTTCGCGGCGCCGGAGCAATTGTTAGGCGAAGCGCAGGGGCCGGCGGTGGACTGCTTCGGGCTGGCGGCGATCGTCACGTACCTATTGTCGGGCGAGCCGCCGTTTGGGACCGGCGACGGGCGGGCGATCCTCGGCCGTGAACTGTCGGGCGAGGTGGATCTGAGCGCGTATCCGGAGCCGGTGGCCGAGTGGTTGGAGCGCGGGTTGGCGCCGGTGGCAGAGCAGCGCTTCGGGGACGCGGCCGAGATGCGCGACGCGTGGCGGGCGGCGGTGGACCGGGCGTTGGCGCCGGAGTCGCGGCCGCCGTGGTGGCGCCGCTGGTGGGTCGGCGAGGCCGACGGCGAGGCGGACGACGACTAACTTGGTTAGGCCGAGGGGCCGCCTAACGCTCGTCCAGCCGGATGAGGCGTTCCGGCGTCATGCCTTCGGCCTCGCCCTGGAAATTCATCACGAGGCGGTGGCGGAGCACGACGTGGGCGACCGAGCGGACGTCGTCGAGGTCGGGCACGGCACGTCCGTCCATGGCCGCGCGCGCTTTCGCGCCTAACACCAGATACTGCGAGGCCCGCGGGCCGGCGCCCCAGCTTACGTACTTGCGGACGTCGGGCGAAGCTTCCTTGGCGTCGGGGCGGGTGGACCGCGCGAGGCCGACCGCGTAGCGCACGACTGTGGGCGGAGCCGGGAGACGTCGTACGAGATGCTGCAGCGCGATGAGTTGCGCCGCGTCGAGCACCGGGGTGATCGTCGCCTCGGTGTCGCTCGTGGTGGTCGCGACGACGTGCTCCTCTTCGTCGGCGGTCGGATAGCCGACGCGGAGCTCGAACATGAAGCGGTCGAGCTGCGCTTCGGGCAGCGGATAGGTGCCTTCCTGCTCGATCGGATTCTGCGTGGCCAGCACGAAGAACGGCTCCGGCAGCGGGTGCGTGCGTCCCGCGGCGGTCACGGCGTGCTCTTGCATGGCCTGGAGCAACGCCGCCTGTGTCTTGGGAGGCGCGCGGTTGATTTCGTCGGCCAATACGGCGTTCGCGAAGACGGGGCCCTTCACGTACTTGAATACGCGGCGCCCGGTCGCGTGGTCTTCCTCGAGCAGCTCGGTCCCGGTGATGTCACTCGGCATCAAGTCGGGGGTGAACTGGATGCGAGAGAAGGAGAGGTCGAGCGCATCGGCGAGCGTCCTAACGAGGAGCGTCTTCGCGAGGCCTGGTACGCCGACGAGCAAGGCGTGGCCCCCACTCAGTAGCGCGGCGACGAGATTCTCGACGACCTCTTTCTGGCCGACGATGCGGCGGCCGATCTGATCGACGAGTGACCGACGCGCGTTGGCCAGCTCGGAGAGGAGCTGGACGTCACGCGTGTCATCGTGTGTGGAAGATCGAGCCGGTGTCGCCAAACGCGCCCTCCGATTTCGCCGCGGGTTTGTGCGAAAGGTAGCGGCGGGGGCGGGAGGCGTTAAGGGTGGTGCGGACTATGGCGAGGGGGGTCGCGCGTGGACTCGACTAGCGCAGCGTGAAATCCGTGCGCTGCTGCATCGGGTGGTTGTTGCTCTCGAGTCGCGCGACCGCGGTGAAATCACCAGTGAGATGACCGGGATTCCATGTCTCCTCGTACGTCACGGTCTCGTTTGCGCCGAGGAGAGTGTTGCGGACCGCCTGCGTGAACATGCGGCCCTCGCTCCAGCGCCAGACTTCGTGGCCGGTCGCGTCGAGGATGACGACGTCGTGGGTCTTGCCGCTGGGGAAGTCGATTTCGACGGCGTGATCGGCCACGTTGGTGACGTGGAGGCTGACTTTGACGGTGTGGTCGACCGTGACTTGGGCGGCAGCGGCGAGGGCAGCGCTAGGAGCGACTTCCTTCAGGACGGTGTCCGATCGATGCTCGTTCGTCGTGCTGGCGGCGGATTCGTTGTGTTTGGCGTGGGGGCTCCAGGCCACGAACACGGCGCCGGCGCAGAGTAACCAGATGACGAAGCGGGAGCTCATGAGATGGAGACCGGCCGTGGTGCGTGGGCTGGCGCGGGAACGGGGCGGTCGCAGCTGGCAAAAGGGAACACGGAATCTGGCCCGAAGTTATCAACACCGGGACGAGCAGTCAAGGGTGGAGTAACGCGTAAGTTATGTTGATACCGAAACTTGGCGATTAGACGGTTATTATGTCCGGTGGGTGTGAGCGAGGTCTACTTTAGCTTGCGAAAAATTTCACAAGCTCCTACATTTCGGCGCGCATGAGAGATCCAGAGCGGCGACCGGGCGCGCCTGCTCCTGGGCGCGGGGAGCGAGGGTCATCGACGCGTGGGCCGTCCCCGATGGTGTTTGCGGGGTCGGGGATCCAGCTGGTTGTGTCGATCCTGTTGTTTGTGTACGTGGGGCGCTGGCTCGATGGGAAGCTGGGTACGTCGCCGTGGCTGTTGGTGTTAGGAGCGTTTGTGGGCGCGTTCGCCGGGTTCTATTCCCTGTATCGCGCGCTCATGGCGACGACGAAACCGAAGGACGGAAGCGACTCGACTGACAATGGGCAGCGAGGCGGAGGCGCGCGGTGAAGCGGGTGATGCGTTTCGTCGCCGCTAGTGCGGTCTTGATCGTCCTTGCTGCGTTCTTGCTCGGTCTCTTGTTCCGATTGCCCGGCGATGCACACGCGATTCGAGTGAGTGCGGTGATCGCCTTCGCGGTGCAGGTTTTTGCGTTTGCGGTGGTGCTGGTGGTTGCGGGTACGGGCACGAACATGTTTCCGGCGTGGGGATTGGGGATGCTGCTCAGGCTTGCGGCGTTGGCGGTGATGGGATTCTGGCTCGTGAGGATGCTGGGGCTGCGCGCGGAGCCGGCGCTGATCAGTTTAGCGACGTTTTTCTTCGTGACGACGCTGGTCGAACCACTGCTTCTCAAACGATGACCTTCCGTTCGCTCCTTCTCGCGCTCGCATGTGCGGCGGCGCCGCTGGCTGCCCAAGCGCCGGCCGCGCCGAGCACGACGCCGGCCGAGCAGATCCACGTGGGTCCGAGGGGCGACCGCCTAACGGGATCACAGGCGGAGCCGGTCGACATCATCATGCCGCACATCACGGACGCGCACTCAATCGAGCTCCCGTACTGGGGCGAGAAGGAGCTTCCGCGTTGGGCGCCCGTGCGCATCGGGTCCATCGAGATTGATTTCTCGCCGACGAAGCACGTCGTGATGCTGGCTGTGGCGGCAGTGCTCTGCATGCTGGTGCTCATTCCAGCGGCGATCGCACACGAGCACCACCATACCGAGCGCGGTTCGCCGCGAGGGTTCGCGACGGGGATCGAGGCAGTCGTGCTGTACATCCGGAACGACGTCGTGCTCTCGAACGTCGGGCCGCACGGCAACGCATTCGTGCCGTTCGGGCTCACGCTCTTTTTCTTTATTCTGTTCGCGAATCTGCTGGGCTTGGTGCCTTACGGATCGACGGCCACCGGCAACATCTCCGTGACAGCAATGCTCGCGATCATCACCTTCGTCGTGGTGGAAGCGACGGGCATCAAGACGCAAGGCTGGCGCTATCTGCGCACGATTTTCTATGTGCCACCCAAGGAGATTCCGCTCTGGGTCAAGATCTTCATGGTGCCGATCATGACCGTCGTGGAGATCATCGGCAAGTTCACGAAGCCGTTCGCGCTCGCGATTCGATTGTTCGCGAACATGACGGCCGGACACGTGGTGCTACTGGCATTGATCAGCCTCATTTTCACATTCGCCAGTTACTGGGTTGGCATTCCGTCTGTGCTCATGGGCGTGGGCAGCAGTCTTCTCGAGATCTTCGTGGCGTTCTTGCAGGCATACATCTTCACGATCTTGTCGTGCGTGTTCATCGGGCTGATCAGGTCCGAAGCGCACTAGAGACGAGAAGAAGAGTAGACAGGCAGGATGATTCTCCGGTGTGTTGTACTCCTGCAGAAGGTGCTCCGACTGCAGGTGCGTACCTAGTCGAACGACTGGGGAAGCTCGTTGGGGCCCGGGCCTCGGTGGCGAGCGGCGGCGGTGCGTTTTAGGCCGGCGCGGAGCGACGATCAGTCAACCGAACGGAGTTCATCGACAATGCACATGTTCGCATTCTTGCAGGCGGCCGGCTCGTTCACGCGCGAGTACGCGGGCGCGTGGGCCATGTTAGGCGCCGGCGTCGGCGCGGGATTGGCGACGATCGGCGCTGGTATCGGCATTGGACGCATCGGCGGCCAGGTGGCCGATGGCATCGCGCGGCAGCCCGAGGCGTCGGGCTCGATTCAGACCGCGGGGCTGATTCTCGCGGCGCTCATCGAGGGCGTCGCGCTGTTCGCAGTCGTCGTCGCGTTCGTCATTCAGAACAAGTTCACGTTCTAGTATCCGACCGGCATCGGAGGCCCGGGCTTCCGATGCGGTTTCACTTCTCGAGGATCGTCCTCATGCGCACGTCGTTGGCGACTTGCCTCCTCTTGTTAGGCAACGCGCTCCCGCTCGCCGCCCAGGCGCAGCACCCGGAGCCGCCGAAGCTGCTCACCGCCAATGGCGGCCTGATGGTCTGGACGCTGGCGATTTTCATCGTCACGTTGATCGTACTGACGCAGTTCGCGTTCAAGCCGATTACGCGAGCGGTCGAGGCACGCGAGCAGGCGCTGGAAGATTCGATCGAGAGCGCCAAGAAGGATCGCGAAGAGGCGGCGCGCCTGTTGGAAGAGCACAAGAAGCTTGTCGCGCAGGCGCACGCCGATGCCCAACGCTTCGTCGTAGAGGGCCGAGCCGCCGGCGAGAAGGTGCGTACGGAGCTTCTGGAGCAGGCGCACCGCGAGCAGCAGCAGGTGCTGGATCGCGCGCGGCAGGAAATCGAGTCCGAGCGTCAGCAAGCGATGGTCGAGCTGCGTCGTGACGCGGTGAACCTCGCCGTGCGCGGCGCGAGCAAGGTGATCGAGAAGAACCTCGACGACGAGACGAATCGCAAAATGGTCGAGTCGTTTCTGGCATCGTTGGAACCGGTGGGCAGCCGCTAATGCAAGAACCGACGATCGCGCGCAATTACGCCGAGACGCTCGTCGAGCTCGCGCGCCGCGCGTCGGATCTCGACGGCTGGGGCGGCCTGATCGACGAGGTGGCCGGCGCCATCCAAGCGGACATCCGCCTGGCACGATTCCTCGAATCGCCGCGTGTGAGCGCGGAACGCAAGAACGAGATCGTGGCGGCGGCTTTCGCGGATCGGTTACCGCGTCCGTTCGTGCGATTCCTCCAGGCCGTGATCACGCATCGCCGCCAGCATCTCATTCCCGACATCGCGGTCGCGTACCACGCGATCGTCGACGAGATCCAGAACCGCGTGCACGCGTCGGTGACGGTGTCGCGCGAGCCCGATCAGGCGCTCGGTCGCGACGTGACCGCGCGGTTGTCGCGCGTGCTGGGCAAGACGGTGGTGCCGCACTTCGTCGTGCGCCCCGAGATTCTCGGCGGCACCATCGTCCGGGTCGGCGACACGATCATGGATGGATCAGTGCGCCGCCGACTGAGCATGCTGCGTTCGCGAATGCTCGGCACGATTCGCTGAGATGCGAACGCGGCGGCTGCGCCGCGCGTCCAACGGCCCAACCGCGCTTGCGCGGCACATGCAGTGCTCTAGAATCCTGAGACTCCACTACAGGCGAGCCAGCGCATGTCCGGACCGGCAGCGGTGACCGTGGTCCCCAAGCCGTGGGGACACGAGATCATCTGGGCGCGAACCGACCAATACGTCGGGAAGATTCTGCACATCAAAGCCGGCCACGCGCTCTCGGTCCAGTATCACAACGTGAAGGACGAGACCGTGTACCTGCTGTCGGGCAAACTCATCTACTGGGTGAAGCTTGGCGACGGAGAGCTCGAGGACATGCGATTGGAAGCGGGCGAGGCGTTCCGCATCACGCCGGGCACGATCCACTACATGGAAGCGGTGACGGATTGCGACGTGCTGGAAGCATCGACGCCTCACCTCGACGACGTCGTGCGACTCAAGGACCGTTACGGACGGGAGGGGACGAGCGCGCCATGAAGGTCATCATTCCGCTCGCGGGCAAGGGGACGCGGCTCAGGCCACACACGCACGTCACGCCAAAGCCAATGCTGCGCGTGGCGGGGAAGCCGGTGATGGCGTACATCCTGGATGATCTGGAGCGGTTAGGCGGAGTGGAGCAGATCATCTACATCACTGGCCATCTCAAGGAGAAAGTCGAAGCATTCGCGAAAAGCGAATACGACTTCCCCTCGGTGTTCATCGAGCAAGAGGTGCAGAACGGCACGGCGAGCGCGATCGAGCTCGCGCGTCCGTACGTCGACCAGCCGATTCTGATCATCTTCGTGGACACGATCTTCGACGCCGATCTCTCCGTGATCCATACGACGGACGCGGACGGCATCATCTGGGTGAAGGAAGTCGAGGACTATCAGCGCTTCGGCGTCGTGGTGACGGACGACGCCGGGCACATGACGCGCATCGTGGAGAAGCCGCGCGAGCCGATCTCGCGCCGAGCGAACATCGGGCTCTACTACATGCGCGACTGGAAGCTGCTGTTCGAGGGCATCGACCACGTGATGCGACAGCCGCCGGTGCACGGCGAGTATTACCTCACCGATGCATTTCAGTACATGATCGACCACGGTGCGCGGATCAAGGTGATCGACGTCGAGGGGTGGTACGACGCGGGGAAACTGGACACGCTGCTCGAGACGAACAAGGCGATGCTGGAGCGGGGGCGGGCGCGTCGGCCGGCGTCGGCGCCGGGCGTGCGGATCTTCGATCCGGTGTACATCGAGGACGGCGTGGTGCTCGAGCAGTCGACGGTCGGGCCCAACGTCTCGATCGGGGCGGGGACGCGCATCATCAACTCGACGATTCGGGACACCGTGATCGGGTCCAAGAGCTGCGTCGAGAAGTCGTCGCTGCACGATTCGATGCTGGGCGACGAGGTGGTGGTCGAGGGCGCGCGGGGCGCGCTCACGTTAGGCAGCCACAGCGAGGCCCGGCTCGATCGCGACTAACGCAATCGTCAGGCGGAGATCGGGCGCGGGTTAGGCGACGGGCAGCGCCGCGAGCGGGCCCGTGGCGAAGCCGGCGGCGCCGATCACGATCGCCAGCGCGCGCGCGAGGCCGGTGTGGCCATCGGTGTTGTCGAACCACTCGGCCGGCGTGTGGGCATCGCCGCCGCGGCCGCCGGCGCCGATCGCGATGGCCGGGATGCCCCGGCTGATGGGCACGTTGGCGTCGGTGGACGCCGTTGCCAGTTCCGGTTCGCGGCCGATGAGGCGCGTGGTGTCGACCGCGAATGCGACGAGCGGGTGCGCGGCATCGGTGTCGCCACCGGGGCGCATACCGATACGCGTGACCGACTCGGCGAGCGGCGGCGTACCGCGCGCACGGCGCCCATTTTCCTCGTCGGAGGCCGCGCGGGCAGCGGCGTGGATCTCGCGCTCGTAGCGATCGAGTATGGCGACCGAGGTCGAGCGCAGGTCGACCTCGAGCCAGCCCTCTTCGGGAATCGCATTGACGGCGATGCCGCCGCCGATGCGTCCAACCGAGAGTGTGGTGCGGGGCGCGGCGGGGCGCGGCAGTCGCGCCAGCTTGGCCGCGGCGAGTGCCGCCGCGTGCACTGCGTTAGGCACGCCGAACGCCGTCCAACTGTGGCCGCCCGGGCCGCGGAACGTGATCCGGAAACGGCGCGAGCCCAGTGCGCGGTGCACGATGCGTTCATCGCCGGCGCCGTCGAGCGCGATGGCGGCACGGGCGTCGACCGCCGTGTGGTCGAAGAGGTGCTTGGCGCCGCGCAGGTCACCCGTGCCTTCTTCTCCGACTGTGGCGACGAAATCGACCGGCGCGTGCGTGCGCACGCGCGTTCCGTCGATCACATCGGCTAACGCGAGCATCGCGGCGAGTCCGCGGCCGTTGTCGCCGATACCGGGGCCTACGAGACGCGGGCCCGAGCGGCGCACGCGCACCGGCGTGCCGCGCGGGAAGACCGTGTCGAGGTGCGCACAGATCACCACCGGTGCGACGTCCGCTGCGCCATCACGACGACCGATGACATTGTCGGCGCCATCGATGCGAACGTCGCGGAGCCCGATCGCGCGAAATCGCTCGGCTACCCAAGCGCCGCGGCGCCGTTCGTCGCCCGTTGGCGCCTCGATCTCGGACACCGCGATCTGTGAGGCGACGATGTCGGCGTCGCGCGCGCGGAGCGTTGCGCGTGCGCGTGCAATGGGCGCCGATGCCCAGAGATCGATGACCGGCGACTGGCGCGGCATGCCTTCAATTGATCTCGGGATCGGGGATACGCAAGGGTATATTGCAGGCAGCCGCAGCCTGCTTGGTAGAGACCTTCTCAGGTGACCATGGACGAACGCGAGCTGATCCACGACTGGAACTCGGTGGACACTGCCTTCGATTGGCGCACGTGTCGCGTCGAGCTCGATGACGAGACACTGCGCGATGGACTCCAGTGTCCGTCGGTCACCGATCCGTCGATCGAAGACAAACGCGCGTTGCTGCATTTGATGGTGGATCTGGGGATCCATGCGGTGGATCTGGGATTGCCGGGTGCCGGGCCGCGTGCGCGCGCGGACACGTTGGCGTTGGCGCGTGAGGTGGCGAGCGCGCGGCTTCCGCTGTCGACGAATTGCGCGGCGCGCACGGTGCTGAGCGACGTCGAGCCCGTGGTCGAGATCGCGCATGTGACAGGACTGCCGATCGAGGCGGCGACGTTCATCGGATCATCGCCCATCCGGCAGTACGCAGAGGACTGGACGCTGGAGCGCATGCTGCGAGCGAGCGAGGATGCGGTAACATTCGCGGTGCGCGAAGGGCTGCCCGTGATGTTCGTGACGGAGGATACGACGCGCGCGGCCCCGGCCACGCTTCGCGCCCTGTACGGCAACGCGATACGCTGGGGTGCTCGTCGCGTGTGTCTGGCGGACACGGTTGGGCACGCGACACCGGATGGCGTGCGGTCGCTCGTGCGCTTCGTGCGCGAGGAGATCATCGCGCCGAGTGGGGAAGATGTGCAGCTGGATTGGCACGGGCACCGCGACCGTGGACTTGGCCTGGCGAATTGCTTGGCGGCGATCGAGGCCGGCGCGGACCGCGTGCACGGCACTGCGTTAGGCATTGGCGAGCGCGTTGGCAACACCGAGATGGATTTGCTGTTGATCAACCTGCGGCTCCTCGGCGCCCACCAGCACGACCTGAGCCGGCTGCCGGAGTACTCGCGGCTCGCCTCTCGCGCCTGCGGTGTCCCGATTCCGCCGAGTTATCCTGTGTTAGGCGACGATGCGTTCCGGACAGGGACGGGCGTGCACGCGGCGGCGATCATCAAGGCGCGCCGCAAGGGGCACGCGTGGCTGGCGGATCGCATCTATTCCGGCGTGCCGGCGGGTGATTTCGGGCTCGCCCAACGGATCGAGATTTCGCACGTGTCCGGGTTGTCCAACGTGAAGTACTGGCTCGAGGAGCACGGCCACGACGCGACCGATCAGGGCTTGTGCCAGCACGTGTTCGATGCGGCCAAGCGGGTGAGCCGCGTGTTGAGCGACGACGAGATCGAGACGCTGGTCGCCGCGTATCGGAGCCAGCCGGCGCAGGCGTGACGGCGCCGCTCGCCCAGGTTTTCGAGGGATATCTCGACCTTCGATACCGAATCGATCCAGTCGAGGGAACGCGCGCGGGTAGGCGCGAGCTCGACGGGATGTACGGCGCGTTCGATGCCGTGTCGGTGCGCGCGCACATCGCCGCCTTACGGAGCTACACGGGCGTGCTCGAGGAAGCGTCCGCGGACTCGCTGGACGACGAGATCGATCAGACGGCGGTGCTGCACGACGCGCGGCAACTGCAGTCGTGGCTCGAGCGCGAGCGACCGTTTGCACACGATCCGAGCTTTCACGTGCGGCACGCGCTGGATGGCTTGTACCGATTGGCAGCCGACGACGCGGATGCGCGCGAGCGCGCCGTGGCGCTCGTATCGCGGCTGCGTGCGCTGCCGGACTTCCTGAGCGCGGCAGCCGAGGCGCTGGTGCAGCCGGAGCGACCGTTGTTAGGCACGGCGGCGGCGATGCTTCCGGGCGGACTGGCGCTACTTCGTGAGGAGGTGCGCGAAGTGCTGGGTCCGTTGGGTGCCGACCCCGAGGTGGCGTCGGCGCACGCGGCGGCGGTGGAGTCGCTGGAGCAATTCGGCGATGCGCTGGCGCTGATGGATGAGCGCGCGCGCGACAGTGTGGGCATCGGTCGCGATTTGTTCGAGCGACGCTTGCACACGGCGCACATGATCCAGGACGGTGCGGATCAACTGCTGCGTTGGGCGGAGACCGCGTACGAGGAGGCGCGGCTCGGCGTCGAGACGGCGGCCGCGGCCATCGCGCCGGGGACGCCGTGGCGCGAGGTGGTCGAGCGTGTGAGCGGCGACGCGCCGCCTGCGGCGTCGCTCTTCGGTGCGTACGCGGACGCCATGGATGAGGCGCGGCGGTTTGCTGCCCAGCATGGACTAGTGCGCGTGGTGTCGCCGCCGGTTCGGGTACGCGCCACACCGGCGTACCTGCAGCCGCTGGTGCCGTTCGCCGCGTACGACGGACCGGGTGCGTTCGCCGAGTCACAAGCCGGCACGCTGTACGTCACCATGCCGCGCTCGGCGGCGGCGTCGGTGCAGCGGCGGTCGGACATCGCGAGCGCGGTCGTGCACGAGGTCGTTCCGGGGCACCATCAGCACGCGGTGACCGCGAACACATCGGAGCGCGTGGTGCGTCGCGTGCTCGAGAGCGACGCGGCGCGCGAGGGCTGGGCATATTACTGCGAGGCGATGATGGCGGACGCGGGATTTTTCGCGACGCCGGCTGGGCGATTGCTGCACGCGCGCGATGTCCTATGGCGAACGCTTCGCGCGATCATCGATGTGGCAATCCATACCAAGACACTGCACCTGTCGGCGGCGGAGCGCCGGCTGCGCGATGAGCTCGGCATGGACGAGGCGGCGGCGCGCGCGGAGGTGATGCGGGTGGCGGCTCATCCGACGCTCATGTCGTCTTTCGTCGTTGGGCGGCGGGAGATCGAGCGGTTGCGCGAGGATGCCCGCCGCGCGTGGGGCGAGGATGGCGGGTTTTCGCTGTTGCGATTTCACAGCGAGCTGCTGCGCTACGGCGGCTATCCGACGGCGTTGGCCAGGTGGGGAATGGGGCTCGCGTAGCTAGGCGGGTGCGAGCGGGCGCCTCTGGGGCGCCCGGTCCTTCAGCACGAGGAGATTCGACATGCGTGGAACGTGGTTCGGCCTGACGTTAGGCAGCACCGTGGTTGGTGCGGCGATACTGGCGGCGTGTTCGGGCGGCGAGAAGAAACCGGCCGCGGGAGCGGAGTCGACGGCGGCGGTGCCGGCGAGCGCGCCGTCGATGCTCGTGTACGTATCGGACGAGCGCGGCAACAAGGTCACCGTGATCGACGCCGCGACGGACACAGTCGTGAAGGCGATCGACGCCGGTCAGCGACCGCGCGGCGTGCGCCTAACGCCGGATGGCAAGACGCTGGTCGTCGCGGTGAGCGGATCACCGATCGGCGGACCGGGCGTCAATGAATCGAAGCTGCCGCCGCCGGACAGGTCCAAGGACGGCATCGCGCTCGTGGACCTCTCGACCGACAGCGTGCGGCGCATACAGGGCGGCCACGATCCAGAGAACTTCGACATCACGCCGGATGGCAAGTTCATTTATGTGTCCAACGAGGACGCCGGCACCGCAACCGTGCTCGACATGTCCGACGGCAAGTCGGTCGCGACAGCGAAGGTGGGCGCGGAACCCGAGGGCGTAAAGATCACGCCTGACGGGAAGGAGGCGTGGGTGACGAGCGAAGGCAACGGGACCGTCACGGTGATCGACGTAGCGTCGAACAAGCCGGTTGCCACGATCAAGGTCGGGAAGCGCCCGCGCTCGGTGATTTTTGCGCCTGATGGATCCAAGGGCTACGTGCCGGCGGAGGTAGGCGGCAACGTGTCGGTCGTGGACGTCAAGTCCCACAAGGTGCTCAAGACGCTCGATCTCACGAAGACGACGCCGGGCGCCAAGCCGATGGGCTCCGCGATCTCGCCGGACGGAAAATTCGTGTACATCACGACCGGGCGGGGCGCGACGTTGGAAGTGATCGCGACGGCGAACGATTCCGTGGTGGCGACGATTCCCGACCCGAAGCGTCCGTGGGGCGTCGCGGTGACGGCGGACGGGACGAAGATCTACACGGCGAACGGGCCGTCGAACGACATCGCGATCATCGATGCGGTGACGAACAAGGTGATCAAGACGATCCCGGCCGGCGATTCGCCGTGGGGCATCGCCATCTCTCACTAACGGCATCCGTTAGACGAATGCGGCGTCCGGCGCCCAACGCACGGAATCTGCGGAGGGCGGCTGGCGGAGCGTGACCCTTGACGACGGGTGGGCGTCTGCCTAACATAGGCGCCGCCCGCCATCCACGGCGTATCCGCCGTCGCTCTCCCTCATTCCAATCCTTCCTATGTTCATGGTTCGCCGGTTCGCGGCACTGCTTGCCGTTCCGGTGTGGTGCGCGTTCGCGCTTTCGTCCAGCGGCGCGCAAAGTGTCACATCACGTTCCGACTCGACGCAGGGCTCGCTTCAGAGCCTCGTCGGCAGCGAGCTACGCGTACACAGCGATCGTCGCCTCGTCGAAGGGCGGCTGGTGCTCGTGCTGCAACCGGACACGATGCTGCTGCAAACGCAGCGCTCGGACACGCTGAGCCAGGTCGCGGTGCCGCTGCAGTGCGTGAGGACGATGGAGCAGTTGGCTGGCCGCTATTCCGCGAAGCAAAGCGCGTGGCGCGGCGGGTTGATCGGGTTCCTGATCGGCGCCGGCGTGGGTGGTGCGGCGCGCATCGTTTCCGGCAACCGCGGCGACGAGCTTGGCGCGGTAACGCACATCGGCAACGGGACGGCGGCGGTCGGGGTGATTGCGCTGTTGTCGGGCGGCGTGGGCGCGCTCATAGGGTCGAAGCGCGGCGTCGAGCGATGGACATCGATTCCGGTGCCGGCGCCGAGCGCCGCTGGCTCAATCACAGGGCCGGCGTGCGACAACGCGGGCTTCTGACGACGCGGCGCCGCGGAAAGACCCCGCGGCGCTCTTTCCGTTAGGCCTCAGCAGCAGCGCGCGCCGGGGCGGCTGTACCGATCCTCCATGCGGACACGCGAGAATTCATCGCGCGTGAGCGGCCGCCGGCCCGGATGTCGCCGTCGCATGTGCGCGAGATATCGCTCGTAGTCCGGCGCGCCGACGATGGTGCGTGCGATGCGCGCGGCGACAGCGAGACGATCGCGGATCGTTCGTCGCATCATTTCGCCCCCGTGGTGACGGCCGGCGCGGCGCGGCCGATGGTTCGATCGAACAGCGCGAAGATGCGCGAGTACTCGTCGGTCCACGACGACGGCCTGACGAACCCGTGGTTTTCCACGGGATACGGCGCGAGCTGCCAGTTGGTCTTGCCGAGCTCGATGAGGCGTTCCGTTAGGCGGACGATGTCCTCGAACTCGACGTTCGTGTCGACCATGCCGTGGCACATCAGCAGCGGCCCCTCGAGGCCCTGGGCGAAGTAGATCGGCGACGACTGGTGGTACGCCACCGTGTCCTTGTCGGGCAGATTGAGAATCCGCGACGTGTACCAGTGGTTGTAGTGCGACCAGTCGGTGACCGCCCGGAGCGCCGCACCGGCACCGAAGTGTTTCGGCTCGGTGAACATGGCCATGAGGGTCATGAAGCCGCCGTAGCTGCCGCCGTAAATGCCGACGCGTTCGGGCGGGATACCGAACTTGCTGCCGAGGTAGCGCGACGCATCGACTTCGTCCTGGAGGTCGCGTCCGCCCATATGCCGGTAGACGGCTACGCGCCAATCGCGGCCGTAGCCCGCGGAGCCGCGGTAGTCCTCGTCGAGGACGACGTAGCCCTTGGTCGCGAGAAGCTGATTGAACATGTACTCGTGGTAGTAGCTGGACCAGTAGTCGACGACGTTGTGCAGGTAGCCGGCGCCGTGGACGAAGATCACGGCGGCTCCGTTAGGCTGGGCGCCGACGTCCTGCGGGCGGTAGATGCGCGCGGGGACCAGCACACCGTCGGACGCCGGGATCTGGATGATCTGCGGGTCGATCCAGTGGTACGAGAGCCACGCCTTGGTGGGTGACACGGTGAGCTGCGCCATCGACGAGCCGGCGCGGAACGGCTCGACGAAGAGCTCGGGCGGGCGGTTGGACGTGGAGTACACGTCGGCCAGGATCTGACCGTTAGGCGACACCGTGACGTCGTGTCCGCCTTTGGCGGTGGTGATGCGCTCACGGGCGCCGCCGGTGACGGCCATGCGATAGAACTGTCGCTCGTACGGCGACGGCTCGCTCGTGTGCATCCAGAACCACTTCTTGTCGGGCGACAGGTCGGCGTCGAGTACCTCCCACTTGCCCTTGGTGAGCTGCGTGCGGTCAGCGCCGTCAGCGCGGACCGTGTAGATATGCGCCCAACCATCGGCTTCGGACACGAACCAGGCGCGCTTGCCGGTGTCGTACCATCCGCCGCAGCCGAAGCACGGTCCTTCGATCCAGGCGGTGTCGCGGAGGACGTCGACGGTGTCCATGCGCCCGTCGTCGGCGACGGTCTCGAGGTAGCGCTCCTTGTAGTCGGACCGGACCGTGAAGAGGAGCGCACGCGATCCATCGTCGTTCCAGCCGAGCATGCGGATGAGGCCGGGATTGGCGATGGAGTCGCCGGGAATTGCGTGCAGCCAGCGCGCGTTGCCGGTGGGCAGCGTCACGAGCGCGACACGGCCCGAGTCCTGGCTGTCGCCCACTTTGTCGCGGCCTTTGAGGTCTTCGACGTAGCCGCTCTTGGTGACCCACTTGGGCACTTCGGTGGAGCGCGAGTGGTCGGAATTGATGCGGGTGATGAGCAGCACCGCTTTTCCGTTAGGCGAAACGGCGAGCTGGCTCACGCGCTCATCCTTGAGCAGATAGAGCGGCTTGCCGCGGATGCCCTCGGCGCGGGTCTTTTCGGCTTTCGCGATGCTGTCGGCGCGGTACTCGTCGCGGATCACCTGGAACAGGCGCTTCTGGTCGGCCTCGAGTGCCTTGCGCTGCGGCGTGTTGGCCGAGTCTTCCTTCGGAGCAGGGCCTGGTCGCACGTCGGTGAGCTGTTGCACGAGCCCAGTGTGCAGGTCGGCGGCGAACACGTTGTCGTCGCGCGTGAAGAACACGCGGTCGTCGCCGACGCCGAATTGCGGATCGGCCTCGCGCGCCTCGGTGTTGGTGAGACGACGGGCCGTCTGGGTCTTGAGATCGACCACGTAGATATCACCCTGGTAGGCGACGGCCCGCAGGCGGCCGTCATGCGACGCACTGCCGGGCTCGACCACCGGGCCTGCGCTGTCCATCTGCGCGTCCGTTAGGCGCTCGGGTTTGGCGCCGGCCTGGGCGCGGACGCGGTACGGCGCGAGCGGGTCGCGCCAATCGCTGCCCGGCGGCAGCCAGTAGAAGTAGATCCAGCGGTTGTCCGGCGACCATCGGATGCGCTCGGGCATGCGGCCGACGACTTCGTCGCCTCGCATGATGTTCGGGATGGTGAGCGCGAACGTGGAGGATTCCTGCGCGGCCAACTGCGCCGGGGCGGACGCGGCCGTGGCGAGCAGGGCGAGGATTGTGATCGGGTGCGGACGGAGGCGGCAGCGCATGGTCAGAGCGAGGGTTGAGTCACGATGCGAGGGCAGTCGGCTCGAACGGCACTTCGGTGCTCGTGGCGGGTCTGTCACCGCGCAGCACGAGAAACCATTCGCGCGCCGAATCGATCAGAATCACGATGACGGCGATCATGAAGAACGCCGCGACCGCGGCATCCAGGCGATCGTTGAAGATGATTCGGCCCGTGTCGGCGGCTTGCGGTGCCTGGGCGAGCAGCCGCGCGTGTGCGAGGAAGCCGAGGCGCGGGATGGGTGAGAAGATCTTCTGCCATCCCGCAGTGAGCGTGACCACGGCCAGCCACGCAAGCGGCGCGAGCGTGACCCAGGCGTAGCGCGCCTTCCCGCTCTTGATGATGACAGTGGTGCCGACGCACAGCGCGACAGCGGCGAGGAGCTGATTGGAGATGCCGAACAAGGGCCAGAGCGAGTTGATCCCGCCTAACGGATCGATGACGCCCTGCCAGAGGAAGTGGCCCCACATCGCGACGAAGATGGCGCTGGACAGGACGACGGCCGGATACCACGACACGCGGCCGAACGGTTCCCAGACGTGGCGGCCGAGGTCCTGGAGCATGAAGCGGCCGACGCGCGTGCCGGCGTCGAGCGTCGTCAGGATGAAGAGGGCTTCGAACATGATGGCGAAGTGGTACCAGAGCGCCATCGCTTCCGAGCCGCCCAGGACCCCCGTGAACAACTGCGCCATGCCGACGGCGAGACTCGGCGCGCCGCCGGTGCGAGAGAGAAGCGTGCTCTCGCCGACCTGCGCAGCGAGGTGCTGCATCGCGGCGGGGTCGAGCGTGAAGCCCCACGCCGAAATGGCGTGCGCGGCGCTCACCGCCGTTGGGCCGAGCAGACTGGCAGGGGCATTGATCGCGAAATAGACGCCGGGCGTGAGGACGCACGCGGCGATGAGGGCCATGACGCCGACCAGCGCTTCCATCAGCATGCCGCCGTAGCCGATGGGGCGCGCGTCGGTCTCGCGCTCGAGCAGCTTTGGTGTGGTGCCCGACGCGATCAATGCGTGGAATCCCGAGATCGAGCCGCAGGCTATCGTGATGAACGCGAACGGGAACACCTTGCCGGCGAAGATGGGTCCGGTGCCGTCCGTGAATCGGGTGAGCGACGGCATCTGGAGCGGCGGCAGCACGATGATGATGCCTAACGCAAGGGCCACGACGACGCCGATCTTCACGAACGCCGAGAGGTAGTCGCGGGGCGCGAGCAGCAGCCAGACGGGCACGACCGACGCGGCGAAGCTGTAGATCATGACGAGGATGGCGAGCGTCTTCGCGTCGAGGGTGAAGATCGGCGCGAGCGCCGGATTGGCGGCCACCCACTGGCCGGCGTACAGGGCGAACGCGAGGAGCACGAGACCCACGACGGTCGCCTCGAGCACGCGTCCCGGGCGAATCCATCGCAGATAGATGCCTAACAGAAGCGCGATCGGGATGGTGAGGCCGATCGTCACCGTGCCCCACGGGCTGGCGCGGAGCGCGTTCACGACCACCAGCGCCAGCACCGAGATCAAGATGATCATGATGCCGAGGACCGCGACGAGCGCGGTGAAGCCGGCCGTCGGGCCGATCTCGTCCTTGGCCATCTGACCCAGCGTACGGCCATCGCGGCGCACCGACGCGGCGAGGATCACGAAGTCTTGCACGGCGCCGCCGAGTACGACACCGATGATGATCCAGAGTGCTCCCGGGAGAAAACCAAACTGCGCGGCGAGTGTCGGCCCAACGAGAGGTCCTGGACCGGCGATGGCCGCGAAGTGGTGGCCGAACACAATCCACCGATTGGTGGGCACAAAGTCGCGGCCGTCCTCGAGCCGCACCGCCGGCGTCGCCCGGCGCGCGTCGAGCGCGAACACGCGCGCGGCGATGAACTTCGAGTAGAACCGGTAGCCGACGGCGAACGTGCAGACGGCCGCTGTGATGAGCCACGCCGCGTTGACGGTTTCACCGCGCGAGAGCGCGAGCCACGCGAGCGAGCCGGCTCCCAGGCAGGCGACCGCGATCCATGCTGCCGCAGACAGGACCTTCTTCATGTCCGAGATTCTGCGCGTCGCACCAGCCGCCGACAAGAGTTGGGAGCGTCGAACGGAGACGCGGCGCTGCACGGATCGTCTCCCTCAAGGTAAGTTTCTTCCATCTCAACCCAGGACTTTCGTGAAGCCCCTTCTGATAGTGGTCGGCGCGGTGGTCATGTGCATAGGCGCCGCGCGGGTGTCGGCGCAAGAGGCCGCACCGACAGCCGGACGTCCGCTGTCGCCGTATGCGACGCGCCGCGTGCTGGTGATCCCGACACATTATCTAAGAACCGACGACTCGCTGGGTTGGGCGGGCCAGATCCGCGACCGGAAGGCGTTTCTGGATGACGTGGATGGCGAGATCGCGTTCGCGCTGCGCGATCGCGATCGAGTCGGACGGATGTGGGTATTTCCGCACCAACTGGCCGAGAACGCGCGCCGGAACGCACCGTATGCGCCGGACGTGTACGATCTGGCCGCGGAGTGGCTCCGTCCACCGATGAAGCACGTTCCGGACATGGTGCCGGAGCCGCTCGCGTCTCAACTTCGCACTCTGGTGGCGCTCGAGGATGATTGCCGGTACGTGTTGTTCCCGATCGAAGTGCGATTTGTCGGCGCGGGTGCCGGCCAAGAGCGCGCCGTGGTGCGCATGGTCGTGTTCGATGCGCGGCAATCGCGAATCATGTGGATGGCCGACGTCTCGAGCGATCCGGCCACGAAGTTCTCGCGTGGACTCGCCGCGAGCTTTGCAGATCGTCTGGCCGATCTGGTGTCCGCCCCGTGAACCCGACCGCATGGCGATTCCGATAGGGCGCACGTCGGCGATGCGTCCTGCGACGGCGGTCGTCGCGAGGGCGTCGTGACCACGGTTCTTCACGTCTCCGATGTGCACTTCGGAACGCCGGCTGTCCCCGAGCAAATCGATGCCATTGAACAACTGATAGAGACGCGACGCTTCGATGTGATCGCCGTATCGGGCGACCTGTCGCAACGCGCGAGGGCGGGCGAGTTCCTGCGGGCGCGAAAGTTCTTGCGCGATGCAGCGCGCGTGAGCGCGACCATCGTAGTGCCGGGGAACCATGACGTGAAATGGTGGCGGGCACCGTTGGGCATGGGCATGCGCAGCGGGTTGTTCGCAAGCTACCGGCGCTACGTGTCGAACGAATTGGAGCCCGTGCTGCACGTGCCCGGTGCGACGTTCGTGGGGCTCAACACGGCGCACGGGGTGCAGTTCCACACGTTGACGTGGAACCCGCGGGACATCGGCGTGGTGGGTAATCTCGCGCCGCAGCAGGTCGAGCACGCGCGACGCGTGTTCGAGATGTCGCCGCCCGGCGACCGGCGCGCGATCGTGATGCATCACAATCCGCTCAAAGGACAGCTGTCGCGGCGCTACGGCCTGGCCCACCGCCGCCGTGCGTTAGGCGCGTTCGAGGCGTTGGGCGTGGACCTCGTGATGTGCGGACACGACCACCAGGAAGCCATCCACTTCGTGGAGCACACGCGCGGAGGGACGGTGGTGTCGACGGCGGGTACATTGTCCGACCGGTCGCGGGGCGGCCGGCCATCGTCGATCAACGTCATCGCGCTCGATCCGGGTCGCATCGAGGTGCACACGCTCATCTGGTCCGCGCGTGACAACGCGTTTCGCGATGGGCCGACGCAGACGTTCGAGCGGTGATCCGAGAACTGATGCGAGGAGCCGGAGCGCAGCTGGAGCTGGTACTCGGCGCGCCACCGCATGACGGGGCATCGTTTCTCCGGCGATTGCGCGCGCTGGGGCTCGATTCGCGTATCGAGCGGTGCGAGCTCACGAATAATCGAACGGTGATGGTGAGCCACTACGGCGCCGTTCTCCGCGTCCACAAGGGTTACCTGGGGGCGCCTCCCCACGTGTGGCGGGCGATCGTGGCGTTCGTTGGGTGCAGGACGCGTCGCGCGCGGCGTGACGCGGAGCGAGTGATCGTGGAGCACGCACCGCGACAGGAAGCCGCCCCGCGTACGCGGCGGATAGCACGCCCGCGTCGCGAAGACGCGGTGCTGATCGCGGAGTTGGCGAAGGCGCACGACGAGTACAACCGTCGCTATTTCGATGGATCGCTCGAGCCGATTGCGATTGCCGTATCGCGGCGGATGCGGAGTCGCTTGGGCCAGTACACCATGGCCGGCGACGGTCTGTCGCACGAGATCACGATCAGCCGGTCGCACATTCGGCGCGAGCCATGGACCGAGGTGCTGCACACGCTGCTGCACGAGATGGTGCATCAATGGCAAGCGGAGCAGGGATTGCGGCTGGATCACGGGCGCGCGTTCCGGGAGAAAGCGCGCGAGGTTGGCATAGAGCCGCGGGCGCGGCGCTCGATGGAACGTGCCTGGCACGGGGACGTGCGCGCGGCGATCTGATACCGAACGCCCAGCGGACCGAGTAGTTTTCGCGCCATGACAGACTTCTATGCCATCGACAGCGCGCTCTCCGAAGAAGAGCGCGCCGTGCGGGACAGTGTGCACCGGTTCGTGGACGAGCGCGTGCTGCCGATCATCGGCGACTGCTACGTGGAAGGCCGATTCCCGCGCGAGCTGGTGCCGGAGCTCGCATCGCTCGGCGTGTTCGGCGCGAATCTGCCGGAAGAGTACGGCTGCGCTGGGCTCAACAACGTGTCGTACGGGTTGATCATGCAAGAGCTCGAGCGCGGCGATTCGGGCGTGCGGTCGTTCGCGTCGGTGCAGGGTGCGTTGGTGATGTATCCGATCTTCGCGTTCGGGAGCGACGAGCAGAAGCGCACGTATCTGCCGAAGATGGCGAACGGCGAGATCATCGGATGCTTCGGCCTAACGGAACCGGACTACGGGTCGAACCCGGCGGGCATGATCACGATGGCGCGCGAGCAACCGGACGGGAGCTGGGTGCTGAACGGTGCGAAGATGTGGATCACGAACGGGTCGACGGCGCAGGCCGCGGTGGTGTGGGCGAAGACGAACGGCGACAAGGACGAGCGCTCGATTCGGGGATTCGTGGTGCCGACGAACACGCCGGGATTCACGGCGCGCGACCAGAAGGGCAAGTTGTCGTTGCGCGCATCGGACACGAGCGAGCTGGTGCTGCAGGATGTGCACGTGCCGGCCGACGCGATCCTGCCGAAGAGCGGTGGGCTCAAGAGCCCGCTCATGTGTCTCACGCAGGCGCGGTACGGCATCGCGTGGGGCAGCGTCGGCGCGGCGATGGCGTGCTACGACGAAGCGGCGTCGTACGCATGCAACCGGGTGATGTTCGGCAAGCCGATCGGCGCGTTTCAGCTCCAGCAAGCGCGGCTGGCCGAGATGTTGACGGAGATCGTGAAGGGGCAGTTGTTGACGCTGCACCTGGGCCGCCTCAAGGACGCGGGAACGATGACGCCGCAGCAGGTATCGTTGGCGAAGCGGAACAACGTGAACATGGCGACGGACATCGCGCGCGAGGCGCGCCGGTTGTTGGGCGCCAACGGAATTCTGGCCGAGTACGCGTCAATGCGCCACATGGCGAATCTGGAGAGCGTGTACACGTACGAGGGGACGCACGACGTCCACACGCTTGTGTTAGGCCAAGCGATCACGGGCCTGAGCGCGTTCCAGTGAACGCCCCGGCGGCGAGCCTTGAAGGGGGTCGGGCCGCCGCTATCTTTTTGTCGGACTCACACTCACGGGAGCACGCGCGGTGAAGATGGCCGTGTGCATCAAGCGCGCCGCCGATATGGAGACGCGCTTCAAGATCGCGGCGAACGGGACGTCCGTCGATGAGACGGGGGTCAAGTTCGACATCGCGGATTTCGACGGCTTCGCGGTGGAAGCCGCGCTGCAACTCAAAGAAAAAGAAGGTGCGGGCGAAGTGACGGTGATCTCGCTGGGCCCGGACACGGTGCAGGAGACGCTGCGCAAGGCGCTGAGCATGGGCGCCGACAAGGCGGTGCAGCTCAAAACCGATTCGGTGCCAGCCGACGCGCTGGCGGTCGCGCGCGTGCTGGCGGGCGAGCTCAAGGGCGGCGGGTACGACCTGGTGCTGTTCGGCCGGATGGCGATCGATGCGGCGAATCAGAGCGTGGGGCCGATGGTCGCGGAATTGTTGGGAGTCCCATGCGTTTCAGCGGCGTCCGAGCTGACGATCGCCGACGGGCGGGGCACGGCGCGGCGCGAGCTCGAGGGCGCGGCGGAAGTGCTCGAGTTTCCGTTGCCGGCAGTGGTGACGATCGATGAAGGCATCGCGCGGCCGCGGCTGCCATCGCTCAAAGGCATCATGGCGGCGAAGAAGAAACCGCTCGAGGTGAAACCCGCGCAGGTGGGTGAGTCGCGCGTAAAGGTGATCAAAATGGAGCTGCCCCCCGAGCGAACGGGCGGTCGGATCATCGGTGAAGGACCGGCCGCCGTGCCGGAGCTGGTGCGTCTGCTGCAAACCGAAGCGAAGGTGCTCTGATGGCGAACACCTTTGCGTTCGTCGAATCGCGCAGCGGCGAGCTGCGGCGTGTTGGACTCGAAGCAGTGACGGCGGCTCGCCAGTTGGCGGACGCGACGGGCGGCGGTGACGTGCGCGCGTTGGTGATCGGTGCGCCCGGCATTGCCGCGAAAGCCGAGGTGATCGGTGCGCACGGCGCCGACGTGGTCGAGGTGGTGGAGCATCCGGGACTGGCGCTGTATTCGCCCGACGTGGTGGCGGCCACGGCAGCCGAGCGCATCGGCGCAGGCTCGTACCGGGTGGCGTTGTTCAGCGCGTCAGCACAGGGCAGGGATCTCGCGCCGCGCGTCGCCGCAAAGTTAGGAGTCGCCCTCGGCGCCGACGTGACGGCGTTCGAGGCGTCGGGCGACGCGATCGTCGTTAGGCATCCGGTCAATACCGGCAAGGTGATCGCGACGCTATCGATCACCGGCACGCCGGTGTTGCTGTCGCTGCGGCCCGGCGCGGTGACCGCCGCGCGCGCGCCGCGGACGGCGCGGGTGGAGGCGATCGCGCCCGCCATGGATCCCGCGTCGGCGCGCGTGGTGCCGAAAGAGCTCCGCGCGGGCAACACCGCCAAGCTCGATTTAGGCGAAGCCCCGGTGATCGTAAGCGGCGGACGCGGACTCCGTGCACCCGAGAACTTCAAGCTGGTGGAAGACCTCGCGGCCGCGTTCGGGAACGCAGCGGTCGGCGCCACGCGCGCGGTGACCGACGACGGTTGGCGCCCGCACACGGATCAGATCGGACAAACGGGACGGTTGGTGAGTCCGGATCTCTACGTGGCGTGCGGCATTTCGGGAGCGATCCAGCACCTCGCCGGTATGCGCACGTCCAAGACCATCGTGGCGATCAACAAAGATCGTGAAGCACCGATCTTCAAGATCGCGGACTATGGTGTGGTGGGCGACGTGCTCGAAGTCCTGCCGGTGCTCACCGACGCGGTGCGCAAGGCGAAGCAGTCGCATTGATCGCGTTCCGGCCGCGGAGTGAGCGGCCGGCGCCTTACCTTCATCCCGCTCATGACGCCATCCGGTCGACCACTGCCCATCGTGCCGGGCCAGTACCAGCCGCCGCTGCCAACCGATCGCTTCATTGTGGCGGAGGCGCCGGACACCGAGGCCGTGCCGATGGACGTGGTGTTCGTGGGCGGCGGACCGGCGGGGCTCGCGGGTGCGATCGAGCTGGCGCGGCTGTCGCGCGCGGACGCCGAGGCGGGCGGACCGTTAGGCGACATCCAGATTGCGGTGCTGGAGAAAGCCGGTGCGTTAGGCGAGCACAACCTCTCGGGCGCGGTCGTGAACCCGGTCGCGTTCCGGGCGCTCTTTCCGGGGATGCCGGACAGCGAGTTCCCGTTCCGGGCGCCGGTGACGGGGGAGCGCGTGTACTTCATGACCGGGTCGCGCGCGGTCCGGCTCCCGACGCCGCCCACGATGCGCAATCACGGCAATTACGTGGGGTCGATCTGCGAGATGGTGCGCTGGTTAGGCGAAAAGGCGGAGGCGGCGGGCGTCAACCTGTTCACGGGATTCCCGGTGGCCTCGCTGCTCGTGGAGGGCGAGCGCGTGATCGGCGTGCGAACCACGCCTTCGGGGCTCGCACGCGACGGGACGCCGGGTCCGGGGTACACGCCGCCCACCGATCTCACAGCGCGGGTCACGGTGCTCGCCGAAGGCACGCGCGGGGCGCTGACGCAGGCGTATTGCTCGTGGCGCGGCATCGGATCGCCCAATCCGCCGCTGTTCGCGTTGGGCGTGAAGGAACTCTGGGAGACGAAGCGCCCTCTCGACAGCGTGATCCATACGTTGGGCTGGCCGCTGCCCACCGACGCGTTCGGCGGCAGCTTCATCTATCCGTTAGGCAAGAACCAGCTGGCAGTCGGCATGGTGGTGGGCCTCGACTACCGTCAGGCGGCGCTCGACGTTCACGACCTGTTGCAGCAGCTCAAACTGCACCCGTTGCTGCGCCCGCACCTCGAGGGCGGAGAGATGGTCGAGTGGGGCGCCAAGACCATCCCGGAAGGCGGCTACTGGGCGATTCCGGACCGCCGCTACGGCGACGGTGTGCTCATGGCCGGCGACGCGGCGGGCTTCGTGGAGGTCGCGTCGCTCAAGGGGATTCACTACGCGATGCAGTCGGGCATCTTCGCGGCGCGGGCCATCTTCGATGCGCTCAAGAAGCAGGACACCTCAGCGGCGTCGCTCGCCCCGTACGACCAGATGGTGAAAGACAGTTACATCACGCGCGATCTCTACGAGCGCCGCAACATGCGGCTCGCGTTCCAGCACGGCGGCCTATACGGCGGCGGAATCAAGGCGGGCCTCATGACGGTGACGCGGGGTGCGTTCCCGGCCGGGCACATCACCGCGGAGCCCGATGCGGACGTCGCGCGCACAGCCGAGGGCGTGACACACGTGCAGCCGGACGGCAAGCTGACGTTCTCGAAGCTCGACGCAGTGTTCCGGTCCGGCAACGCGACGCGCGACGACATTCCGTCGCACCTCATCGTTGGGCAGGACATTCCGCCGGCGGTCGCCGACTTTTATGCGCACCTGTGTCCGGCCGGCGTGTACGAGCGCGACGGTGACCGGCTGGTGGTGAGCCCCGCGAACTGCGTGGACTGCAAAGCGACCGACGATGTGGGCCCGCGTTGGACGCCACGCGAGGGCGGCAGCGGCGCCAAGTATCGCAGCATGTGAGCCGGCGCCGCGCTCGAGGCGGTGTGCCTAACGGCTGACCGTTCGTCTGAGCTGGAGCAGCCGGACGCGGTGCGTAACGCTGCCGTCGCGCAGCTCGCGAACCGGCATCCCAATGAGCTCGAGGCCGAGGCCCTCGCACGCGCGCACGAACACCTCGGCGGCGATGCGACCGGGATCGGCTACGGTCGCGACACCGCCGGCACCGAGCGTGCGATCGATCACGCTCGCGACCAACGGACCGTAGGCGCGCTCGTAGAGCACGTCGGCCGCGACGACGCGGTCGAAGGTGCCGAGATCATCGGGGAGGCCGCGCCAGTCGACCAATCGCGTGACCGGTGTGCGCCTAACGGAGTGGAACGCGTTCGTGAGTGTGAAGGCGAGCGCGTCCTCGTAATAGTCGGTGGCCGTGACGTCGTAGCCGGCGATGAGCGCGGCGATCGTCGTGAGCCCGAGTCCGCAGCCGAGCTCGAGACACGACAGGCCGGCGCCCGATTCCCGCGCGATCTCGTCGGACAGCACGCGAGCGGCCGGCCAGAGGTCGGCCCAGTAGGGCAGCCGCTCGTCGCGTGAGAAGTCTTCTGCGTCGATGAGCGCGTCCGTAGAGTAGGGCTTGCGGAGCGCCACCCGGCGGCCGGCAACATCCACCTCCAGGGTGACGCAGACGTGACGGCGCTCGATGTCTTCCTCGATGCGTGCGGTCACAGGGCGAACGCGGCGCTCATCTGTGCGTCCTCGCCGAGCAGCAATGCGTGGACGCATTCACCCGCCTCGACGCGCGGGCGGTCCTCGGGGATGACGAGGAGTGCATTGGCGCGTGCCATCGACGTGAGCACCCCCGACCCCTGCGGTCCAGTCAGGCGTGCGGTCATTGCGCCATCAGCGGCGACGCTCACGATGCCGCGCATGAAATGGGTGAGCGTGGCGGTGATCGCCACCGGCTCCTCGAGCGTGACCGCAACCGGCCGCCGGTAGATGCGGGTGTGGCCGAGCATTCGCAGCAGCATGGGCCGCACGAACAGCTCGAACGTGACCATGGTCGACACGGGATTCCCGGGCAAGCCGATCCACGGCCGGTTGCCGAGCCATCCGAAGCCGAGCGGCGCGCCCGGGCGCATCCGCACCTTCCACACGGTCATGTCGACGCCTAACGCAGTAAGCACATCGCGCACGTAGTCGAACGCGCCCGCCGAGATGCCCGCCGACGTGATCAGGAGGTCGCAGCCCGTGCTGCGCGCGATGCGGTCGCGCAGCTCGCCGGGGTCGTCGCGCGCGAGGCCGAGGTTCATCGGCTCGGCGCCGGCGGCGCGGATCATGGCGTGGAGCGTGTAGCTGTTGGAGGTGATGATCTTGCGACCCGCGACCGCCTCGGGGAGTCCGTCGAGGTCCACGATCTCATCGCCCGAGCCGAAGAACGCGACGCGCGGTCGACGGTACACGTCGACGGTGGCCGCGCCGATCGACGCGAGCACGCCTACCTGCGCGGGACCGATCGGCTGCCCGCGCTCGAACACGGTGCTGCCGGCTGCTATGTCCTCGCCTTGGTGCCGCACGTTGCGGCCGGCGTCGCGGGCATCGTGGATCGCGACGTGCGCCGTGCCGCCATCGGTGTCTTCGATACGCACCACGCCGTCCGCGCCTTCGGGGATCGGCGCACCGGTCATGATGCGCGTGGCCGTTCCGGGTTCGACGCGATGCGACGGGAACGCACCGGCGGCGATCGTCTCGAGCACGCGCAGCGACACCGGTGCGTCGGGCCGCGCGCCGCGCACATCGGCCGCGCGCACGGCGTAGCCGTCCATGGCCGAGTTGTCCCACGCCGGCAGGGTGAGCGGCGACCGCACCGGCGCCGCCAGCACCCTGCCTAACGAGTTGAGGAGCGGAACACGCTCGGCGGCGAGCGTGGGGATGTCGGCGATGATGCGCGCGGCGGCTTCGGCGACGGACAGCATGCTAGGGGGTCGTCGCGCCGCCCAGGTGCATCGAGGCCAGGTCGACCGCGATCGCGTCCTGCACCCGCTCGATCTCGCGCACCGAGGTCGTCCAGTTGTTGCAGAGCGCGCTGAAGATCAACAAGTGTCCGTCGGCAGTGGTCACGTAGCCGCTGAGCGATCGCGCGTTGGCGACGAAGCCGGTCTTGGCGTGCACGTTGCCTTGCGCCGGCGTATCGCGCATCCGGTTGCCGATCGTTCCGTCCACACCCGCGATGGGCAACGCATCGTAGAACGCATTGAACGCGGTGTCCCTGCGAACGCTGGCCAGCACGCGCACGAGCGTTTCCGGCGTGAGATAGTCGTAGCGTGAAAGTCCGCTGCCATCGCGCTGCACGAATCCGTCCGGCTGCACGTTCCAGGCGAGCAACTGGCGGCGCACCACGGCAATGCCGCTGTCGGCCGTACCGGAACCGGCGCGCTCGAGGCCTAACGTACGCAACAAGATTTCGGCGATCTGATTCTGCGACGGCTTGGCCATCGCGCGCAGCACGTCGCGCAATGGCGGCGAGAGATACGTGAACAGCGTGTCGGACACGGGCGCTGTCGCATGCGCACCGTGACCGCATCCGCCTAACCGCTTGCGCTCTTTCACATCCTTGAGAGCGACGCCCCGCTCGATGAGCGCGCCGCGGAGCGCTTCGAGATACGCGGTATTCTCATCGGGGTAGACGACATCCATTGTGTCGACGGCGTCCGGCGCGATCCAGCCGGCGAGCATCACCGATCCCGTCAGCGTGTCGAGCGAGGTGTGCAGCTCGCCCTGCAGGCGCGAGACCCGGCGGCGACCGCCACTGCCCGCGGCGAGCGACTCGGGCGGGAATTCGGTGACCGCGGTGACGTGGACCGTGGGATATCGCGACGTCGGCAACACCACGACGCTCACTTTGCCGCCGGGCTTGCGGGCGCCGCGGATCACGACGCGTGCGGCCCCTTCGTTGAAGAACAATTCGTCGACGCCCGCGCTGTACGATGCGTCGAGGTCGTCCCATGACCAGCCGTAACCGAGCGTTGGACCGGGAAACGCGTCGAACCCATTGAGCACCTGCCCGACCACGCGATTGATGCCGCGCGCACGCAGTGAGTCGGCGATGTCGCGCATGGCGGACAACGCATCGCCGCGCATGGCGTCGCTCTCGCTCGGATCGCCGCGGCCGTTCACGATGAGATCGCCGTGCAGCGTGCCGTCGCACACGGGGCCGTCGGCGACGAACGTCGTACGGAACTGGAAGTTCGGGCCTAACTGAGCCAACGCCACCGATCCCGTGATCACCTTCATGTTCGACGCGGGCATGAACAGCTTGCCGGCGTTGTGTGAGTAGAGGGTGTCGCCGCGATCGGGGTCGACGATGAGGATGCCCCAGTTCGCATTGCGGAACACCGAATCCGCGATCAGCGAATCGATGTTCGTGCGCAGCAGCGCGATGGGAGACGGCGGCGCCGCGCTCGTGGCCATCTGCGATGCGGGCAGCGCGGCCGGCTGCGGCGCCGGTTTGGGATGGGATCCGCCCGACGCGCATCCGAGAGCGACGAGACCCGCGACCATCGCGGGCATGCGACACACCTTCATCGAGAATCACTCCCGTGCCGCATCACGCGGCGCTCGACGAGATCGGCTACCGTCTCCACCCACTCCGGTGTGGCTATGGAGATGTCCGGCACGCCGCGTGCGACGCCCGGCGTATCAGTGACGATGGCGAGGTACTTGGATGCCTGGGGCGATGCAGGATCGTACAGCGGCACGCGCTCACCATCGGACGCGGACGCGCGGAAGACTTCGATCTTCGGCAACGCAGATTGCTTAAATCCTTCGCACAATACGATGTCGGCGTCGGCCATATAGCGGCGCGCGATTTCCTCCGGGTCTAACGGTTCGACCCAACGTTCGATGAGCGCGAACTTGTCGGGCGCGGACATCGCGACTTTCTCGGCGTGTCCCTCGTGGTAGTGGCGGTACGTATCGGTCGTTTCGGGATCGATGTCGAAGGTGTGCGAGCCGTGCTTGATGGTCATCACGCGATAGCCCCGGCGGTGCAGCTCGGCGGCGAGGCGAACCGTGAGGGTCGTCTTACCGTGATGTTTGCGTCCGATGATCGCCACCATCGGGGGCGTCGTCGATGCGTGCGGCATGTCGCTCCGCGAGCACGAGCTCGTCCGGGGAGTTCACGTTCAGGAACATCAGCGCGGGGTCGCCGAACAACCGCACTTGGGCGTCCAGCAATCTCGCCACGCGCACATCATCGTAGAATCCGACGACGCGGCGGTCGCCTGCGTCGAGGTGACGCTCGATCGGGCCGATGCACGCTGGATCATAATACGCGCATAGCGGCTCGACACCACGCGTCGACGCACTTTCCGGTACGGCGACGTCTGCACCGCGGCCGAGCGCGCGCAGCGCGGTGAGCAAGGCGGCGGGAACGAACGGCATGTCCCACGCGACAACGAGGACCGGTTGCGCGGCGTGCGCGAGCGCGGCGTGGATGCCGCCGAGACTGCCGTTCCCGGGACGCGCATCGGTGGCGACGCGCACGCCGGGCAGCCAGGACGCTGCGCCTGGATCGTTCGCGACGAGCAGCAGGTTATCGGTGGCGGCGGCGAGCGCTCCTGCGACGCGATCGATAATGCGGCGTCCGCCGACGCGCTCGAGCCCCTTCGGCACGCCGCCGTACCGGCGTGCCTCTCCGCCGGCTAGGATCACACCCGTGCACGCGTCGCCGCCCGCGGTCATCGAACGGTTCGCGGCGCCCGAGCGCGCCGCACGCGCAGCGCCGAGCGGCCGGGGCGCATGTGTCGCCTAACGCGCCTCGACCGTCGCCGACAGCGTCTCGTCCTCGGCGAGGTGCACGCGCACGAGCTCGACGCCCGCGGGTAGTCGTGGCTGGACACGCTCGAAAATGAACCGCGCGATGTTCTCGCCCGTCGGCACGAGACGCCCGTCGGCGAACTCAGGCACGTCGAGGTTGATGTTGCGGTGGTCGAAGCGCGAGGTAATCTCGTCGTCCAGGATGCGGTCGAGCGCGCCCAAGTCGACGATCATGCCGGTCGTCTCATCGATCACGCCGCGGACGGTGACCGTGCACGTATAGTCATGCCCGTGAAAATTCGGATTCGCGCTCGCGCCGAACACGATGCGATTGCGTTCATCGGTCCAGTCCGAACGCCGGTAGCGGTGCGCCGCGGCGAACTCGACGCGACGGCTGAGCTGGGCCGTGGAACCGGGCATGCGCGACGAGCCCGCCTCAGCGACCGATGAGGTACGATACGCCTAACGTAAGCGCGCCGTTGTGGAGCCACTGGTTCTGTGCCGACGATGGCGGGAGCACGGACTTGCCGCCGGGCGGCGTGGCGAAATACGAATTGGGATACTGCGCCTGATACATGTAGTCGGCAAGCTCGGCGCGCACGGACCAGTTGCCGCCGGGCACGTAGCGAATGCCCGCGCCGAAGGTGATGGCGAAGGCCGTCCCGATGTTGAACCCACCGACATCCTTGCTCGTGCCGGCATCGGATATGACACCGCCGCCGAATCCGACAGTTGGGATCAGGTGATGCCAGCTCTTGGCACCGGTCATGTTGAACGTGAGTCCAGCGTCGGCCACGTAGAGCGGCAGCGAGAAATTCCCGAGGTTGCGCGACGGGCCGAGTACACCGGGCGAGATCACATCGCGCTGCGTGAACACGCGCGCCGCATGCACGGCGAGCTCCACGGGACCGCCTAACTTCAGTCCGTAGCGAAGCCCAAGCATCGCGCCGCCCTGCGGTCCGACGCCGGCGCGTCCCGTCGCGCCGGTGAACCAGCCGCTATAGATCGTGAACTCCTGCTTGTTGGAAAAATCCCGATACGGGCTGGCGGACGGGGGGTATCCGACCTGCGCCGGCGCCGCCGTCGCCAATGCGGCGAGAGCGGCCAACGAAACGAACGCGCAGGTACGCGTCACGGATGAACTCCTGCACGAGGGGTATGCGAGTGTGCTTGCCTCAAGTCGCGGCCCGTCATTTCGGGCGGCGGCTCGAGGCCCAGCATGGTGAGCAGCGTCGGTCCGACGTCGCCTAACGCGCCGCCGCTGCGTAAGGGGCGCTCGCCGTCCGGGTCGATGACGATGAACGGAACCGGGTTCGTGGTGTGCGCCGTGTGCGGCCCGCCGGTTTCGGGGTCGATCATCATTTCACAGTTGCCGTGGTCGGCGGTCACGATCACGCGCGCGCCCGCCTCGCCGGCCACCGTTAGCACTCGGCCGAGGCATGCGTCGACCGTCTCGACGGCCGTGATCGCTGCCGGAATCACGCCGGTGTGTCCGACCATGTCGCCGTTGGCGTAGTTGCACAGAATGAAATCCTGGTCGCCCGACCGGATGGCGCGGCACAGCACATCGGTGACGGGCTTGGCGCTCATTTCGGGCGCGAGATCGTAGGTGGCCACTTTTTGACTCGGCACCAGCTCGCGCACTTCGCCGCGATACGGCGACTCGAACCCGCCGTTGAAGAAGTAGGTCACGTGGGCGTACTTCTCGGTTTCGGCTGTCCGGAATTGCGTGCGTCCGTGCTCGGCGAGCACCTCGGCGACGATTTGCGAGAGGACGAGGGGCGGGAACGCGACCGGAATCGTGAATGTCTCATCGTACATCGTCATCGATGCGGCGTTCACTGTAGGGCGCTTGTCGACATCGAATGCATCGAACTCTGGGCTCGTGACCGCGCGCACGAGCTGGCGCATGCGGTCTGCCCGGTAGTTGAAGAAGATCACGCCGTCGCCGTCGCGCATCGGCGCGACCGGCTTGCCGTGCCTGGCGATCACCACCGGTTTGACGAACTCATCGCTCTCGCCGCGGTCGTACGCGGCGCGAATGGCGGCCACGGGATCCTCGGCCTGTGGTCCCGCGCCGAGTGCCATGGCGTCGTACCAGAGCTTGGTGCGGTCCCACCGCTTGTCGCGGTCCATGCCGAAGTAGCGGCCGCCCAACGACGCGACGACCGCTTTACGCGACGCGTGCGTGAGCGTCTCCTGCATGTAGCGCAACGCGGAGCGGGGCATGGTGTCGCGGCCATCGAGCAGCGCATGGATGGCGACGTGCGGCACCTCGAGCTTGGACGCGAGATCGATGAGCGCGAACAGGTGTCGATCGACCGCGTGAACGCCGCCCGAGCCGATCAGCCCAACGAGGTGTAGGGTAGCGGACCGCTTCTTGGTCTCGCGACAGAGATCGACAAAGACCTCGTTGCGAAAAAAGTCGCCGCTTTGGATAGCGGCGTCGATTCGGACAATGTCTTGCGGGACAACACGTCCCGCACCCAAGTTGAGATGCCCAACTTCGCTGTTGCCCATCTGACCGCGCGGCAGTCCCACGGCCAAACCCGAGGCTTCGAGCAGGGTCCGCGGATGCCCTTTCCAGAGGGCGTCCCAGGTGGGAGTTCGGGCCATCGCGATGGCGTTTCCTTCGCGTTCGGCGCGATAGCCCCAACCGTCGAGGACTATCAGCACCACCGGCCGCTTCTTCCCCTCTGTCGCCATCTTTGCCCGTGTTGAGACCCAAGAGTATACTGCGGCGCGCCGTGCGCCGACCAAAATGTATGCGCCCTCACACGCCCCATCCAGCGATTCGCGCGAGTTGGATCGCCGGAATGTTGCTCGCGCCGGTGTGTCTCGCTGCGCAGTCGACCGTCACGTCGCAGACTGTACTGCGCACCGCACCCAATGGCAGTTCCGTGGCGCAAGTGCGCGCCGGAGCATCGCTGGGCACCAGTGCTTCACAACGCGGATGGTCAAAGGTGACGCTGGAGGGTTATGTACACCGGAGCGTAGTAGGCGGGCGTCGCGGGAGCTATTCGATATCGGTGAATGCCGACGGCGGCGCGTACTTGCGGAGCACGCCCTCGCGATCGGGACGGGTGCTGGCGCTGGTGGCTGACGGTAGCGGGCTCACCCAGGTGAGCACGCGCGGCGAATGGATTCGGGTGCGCCGAACAGGTTGGTTGGTTGCGAGCGCTCTGCGCGCGAGCGAGCCAACCGTAGCGGCGCGGAAGCGCGAGACCGCAAAGAAACCGACTGCGCGACGCGCTTCGCCGGGTGCGGTGACCATAGCCGGTCACGCCGCGAAGGCGTCAGGCGACAGCACCGCCGTGGCCGAAGGTGACGTGACACCGGACAGCGCGACGCAGGCCGTGACCGCGCTGGCGCTCGCGCGACGCACCACGCTCTACACGGCTCCGGATGGCGGGAGCCTCGGCTCCATCGATTCCAGTGCGCGCGTGACCGCTGTGGCGCGCGACCGCGGCTGGGTGCGAGTCCAAGTCGAAGGCTGGGTGCGCGCGCAGGACCTCGGCCCGTCGGACAGCACGGTGCTCACCACGATCAGCGCGGCAGATCTCCGGGCGCAGCCCGACCGATATCGCGGCCAGGTGGTCCGGTGGGTCGTCCAGAAGATCGCCGTGGAGACGGCCGACCCTCTGCGAAAGGGAATGGCGCCTGACGAGCCGTACATTTTGGCGCGCGGACCCGGGCAGGAGAACTCCTTGCTGTATCTGGCTCTGCCGCCGTCGCTGGTGGATCAAGCCAAGCGCATCGATCCGCTCGGGGCGATCACGGTGACCGCGCGCGTGCGCTCAGGACGCAGCGAACCTTCAGGAGTACCGTTGCTCGACGTGCTCAGCATCACAGCCCGGTGACGTCGCCTCAATTCCCGAACGATCCGTCGATCAGGCGGCTCGTCCCGCGCGAGCCACCGGTCCCGCCCAAGCCGACGTTCTCCGAGTTTCGCCGCAAGCATCCCGGTCTGCTGTCGGCGATCGTGCTCATCATCATCGCGTGCTGCGCGTTGGACGGCTGGTTGGTTTACAAGCGCGGGCGATACGAAGCCGAGACGCAACGATTGCGGGCCGGGATGGACGACGTCGAGCGGCAGCGCGCGGACGCTATCCTCAGCTCGCGCTCGAAGCGACTGCAGATGGTGATGGAGCTGATCCGGCGTCAGGCGCGGTGGGGCAAGGACATTCACCTCGCGATCTCGGTGGACAGCGGACGCATGTACCTCGAGCGTGAGGGCGCGCTCCTGCGCGCAATTCCCATTCGAATGGGACCCGAGCGTCGCATCGGCACGCCGCCGGACACGGTGCATCTCGCCGTACCGCGCGGGACGCGTGCGGTGCAAGCAGTGCTGAGCGACAGTGATTCGTGGCAGGTCCCCGAATGGGTGTACACGGATCGCGGTCTCCGACCGCCACCGGCAGCCCGCCGGACGCTGACCAAGGCGCTTGGCCCCGTGGCGATCGTCCTCGATGGCGGGACCGTGATCTATTCCCTGCCGACGAACGGACCACTCGACGACTCCTCGTACACCATGCCGGGGAGCGTGCGCGCGCGAGCGGAAGACCTGGGTGCGATCGTGCCTAACGTAACCAAAGGGATGGTGGTCTATTTCTACTGAGGGCGCCCGGGCCGGCGAGGCGAGCGCGCGATGAATTTTCTTCGCTCGATTCCGCGTGGCGCGTACATCCTGGCCGGCATCGCGCTCGTCGCGGCTGTGGCGACGGGCGTGTTTCTGTATTCGACGCTGCAGGTGCGCTACCAGCGGGACATCAGCCGGATCGTGTTCAACCGCAACTGGGACCTGCTGGACCAGGTGCGGCGCGACGCCGGCGTGACCGCGGACTCGCTCCGGAAGGCGATGGCTGACGCGAGTCCGGGTCCCGATGCGGACAAGCCGTACATCGTGGTGAGCATCGCCGACCGGCGGCTCTGGTACAAGTTAGGCGACAGCGTGTTCTACACGACGCGGGTGGCGGTGGGGAGCGGCAAGACGCTGGTGAAGCAGGATGGACGCGACGAGTACAAGTTCGACACGCCGCGCGGCCGCCTAACGGTGCAGAGCAAGGATGCCGGCCCCGTCTGGGTGCCGCCCGACTGGCACTTCCTCGAGATCGCCAACAAGAAGAGCCTGGGCGTCGTCTTGCTCAAGCGGGGCCAGAAAGTGCCCGTCGGCGACAGCGCGGTCATCACCGTCGACGGCAACGACGTCGTCAAGAAATACCGCGATGGTCGCGAGGTGCCATATGAGTCCGGCGAGGGCCGGGAAATCGTCGAAGGTGGCAACATCATCGTTCCGCCTTACGGAACGAATCAACGCAAATATCGCGGAACGCTCGGCGGCCATCGGCTCAACCTCGGTGACGGCTACGCGTTGCACGGCACTGATGAACCGAAGTCGGTTGGTGAAGCCACAAGTCATGGGTGCGTCCGTCTTCGCAACGAAGACATCGACTATCTGTACGGCATCGTTCCGGTCGGGACGCCCGTGTACATTTATTGACCGTTTGGTCAGTCAAGTTGGCCTGTAATCACGGGTTGCGCCTTCCTGCCAAGTGCGTCCCCCCTAAGGTTATGAGAGTTCCTCCCCCGTTCTGACCGGGGGGCTCCTTGCCAAGGGCAAGTCGGCGATGACCGCCGACACGCAAAGCCAAGAGACGGCCGAGTTGTTGCCGTCGGTCTGGTTGCCAGGGAGGCGCCGATGAGCCGTGCACGTGCAGGCGCGCTTCGCTTTGGACGCGCCATGAGAGTAGTCGGCGCCGGGGTCGCGTTGGTCGCGGCCGCAGGCGCCGCGCCGCGCGCCAATGCCGCGCGTGTCCCGGTCACGTCGCGCGATCTGAGCGTCACGCTGATTCCAGCGCGCTCGGCCCTTCCAGCAAAAGCAGGCCTCTGGTTTCTCGACTCACTTGTTGGACGCAGCGGAAAACTTCGCGCGCTCTTCGTGAGTCCGTCGCATCCGTCGTATGGTATCGATGCGTTGCAGGAGTTGTTCGGCGACAGTGCGCTCGATCGCCCCGGCATTTACACCGTTCACGACAGCGCGGTCGCGCAGCCCCTCTCGTTCATTTCGCTCGTTCCGTTCGGCGCCAAACAAAAAGGAAAAATTGGCGCCTACTGGCTTGGCACCTGGCCGCACGAACGGCACGCGTCTAGCGACTCGATGTACGCCAATCCGGACGGCTTCATCGAAGTGACGCCTGAGAATGAGGACACCTGGGTGTCCGAGCACTTTCAGCTGCGCGACTTCCTCACGCACGATCAGGAGGATGTGTGGCCGAAATACTTGGCACTCAACCCGAAACTGATCGACAAGCTCGAGCTTGTCATCGATGATCTGAATGCGCACGGCGTTCGCGTGCGGCACCTGACGGTGATGTCGGGCTTCAGGACGCCGGAATACAATCGACTCGGCGTGGGCGCGCGCGGTGGCCGCGCGCGAGACAGCCGGCACCAGTACGGGGACGCGGCAGATGTGTTCGTGGACAACAACGAGTCTGGCCGGATGGACGACCTGAATCACGACGGACGCGTGAATCTGCGCGACACGCGCATCATTCGAGATGCGGTGGATCGCGTCGAGGCGGCGCACCCTGACCTCGTGGGTGGCGTGGGCCTCTATCACTCGACGCGCGCTCACGGACCATTCGTTCACATCGACACGCGCGGCGAGCGCGTGCGCTGGGGCTCGCGGTGAGTACCGGCCGGCCATCAGAAACTGGTCGGCACCCCATCGCGAAAGCGGCCTCTGCAACGGGCCGTCGCCTCAAAAAACTGATCAGCCTGACATTCTGGTTCGGCGCCGCTTGGGCCGTGATCGGCTGGTACCACCCGCCGCGCGCCCTCGCGACGCCGGGAATCGTGGTGGACAGCGCATTCGGCGCCCTCGCTCTCGAGGCGGAGCCTGCGCCCGCAGCCTTGGGCAAGAGCGGCGAGCTGAAGCTGGCGGTCGCCCTGCCCGGCGATCACGTCGACTATCCGATCACCCTGCCTAACGATACGCTCACGCTGCGCTACGCGTGGGAGCGCGTCGGCGACACGCAGCTGCAGGACAGCGCACGCGCATACTCGGGCGACACGCTCATCGCACCCAGTAAGCCGGGCTTTTATCGCCTGGCACTACTCCACGGCGCCCAAGAAGATGTTATCGAGGGGATGTCGCTCGCGGTGCTGGTCCCGTTCGACGAGAAGCACGGCGCCGTGCTTGACGGCTACCGTATCGGGCTCTACCGCGGCGAGCGGCACCACGCCGACTCGACGGAACGGCCCCCCGAGGGATTCGTCAAGGTGACGTCGGACGAGGTCGACCTGCCGGTCTCGGCGCACCTCCGCTTGGGCGATTTCCTGTCGCGCGATGGCCAGGACACGTGGCCCAGGTACGCGGCGATGGACCCACGGGTGTTCGATAAGCTCGAATTGGTGCTCGAACGGATCTCGCGATCGCTCGGTCGGGAGTCGGGCGACGTCCCCGTCGAGTTCGACCTGCATTCCGGATTCCGGACGCCGGCCTACAATCGGCACGTGCCCCGCGCGGCCCGGGACAGCCGTCACCAGTTCGGCGACGCGCTCGACGTGGCCATCGACGCCGACGGCAACGGCCGGATCGACCGGAAGGATGCCCGAGTCGTGGCCGCGGCGGTGGACTCCGTCGAAGCCGAATACCCCGAGCTGATTGGCGGTATGGGAGTGTACACCAGCCGCCGATATAGTCATCCTTACGTGCATATCGACGTGCGAGGCCGCCGCGTTCGCTGGCACGGCTGACGCCGTCATTGCCGTAGATGACAATGAACGAGACACTGCGGGATCGCATCCTGCGCAAGCTCGACACGCTGCCGGACGAGCGCGGTTATCAGTTCCTCGACTACATCGAGTTTCTCGAGTCGCGCTACGCGCAGCGAACCGCGCAATCGCCTAACGTCTTTCAGCGGTTTGCCGAAGGCGTGGAAGACAGCCTGCGCGCCGGTCGCGTCTCCGCCACCGGTATCGCGGAGACGATGGGGCTCCTGAACAAGGCCATGGGCGTGTTGACCGGCGTGGCAGCGGCTGGGAAGTCGGTGGCGTCGGACGTCATGGAAGTCGCGGCGCGCACGGCGAGCCGGGCCGCTCCGCCCGAACGGTCCGACGGCGCAGCGACCGAACCGCCGCCCGCGCCACCGAGCTCGCCTAACGGAGTGCAGTCGCAGGAGCCCACGGGAGGTGCGTCATGAGTCTCCGAACGAAGCGTTTCGAGGAGCGTGAAGGCGGGCGAACCAGGATATTCGGCGGCGCCTGGACGCGCGATCGAGGGGAGCGCAAGGATCCCGAGCAGTCACGTCGTCGTCCGCGCCGAGGGGCGAAGCGGACGATTCTGGGGGCGATCAGGCAGATCCCCGCGTATCTCCGGCTGCTATGGGGTTTGATGACCGACGAGCGCGTCTCGACCATGGACAAGCTGCTCGTGGGCGCGGCGATCGGATACGTGATCATGCCGTTCGATCTCATCCCGGATTTCATTCCCGTGATCGGTCAGGTGGACGACATCTACGTCATCATGTTGGCGTTAGACCGTCTGATTTCGCACGCCGGCGCCGACGTGCTCGTCGATCATTGGGACGGCGACCCGCGCGAGCTCACACCGAAGAGTCTGGAGGCAGTGCTCCTGGCGGCGGCGTTCTTCCTGCCGTTCAGCACGCGTACGCGCATGCGGCGCCGGCTGCGCAAGCGACTGCTCTAGCATGCGGATGACACGCTGCGCGCTTGCAGCGTCCCGGTGCAGTTCTTAGCTTTGGCTATGGCTACCACAACTCGCGCGTCAGCCCTCCGGCCCGCCCGTTCCACGTCAGTGGAAGGCGGGCCGTCGCGCATTGACGAAGGGTCATCTCGCGTGCGCGACGGATACGCGCTGACGTTCGACGACGTGTTGCTGGTCCCGCGTCATTCGGTTTCGCATCCCAAGGATGTGAGCACGACGTCGCGCTTCACCACCGGAATTCCGCTCAACCTTCCGTTAGTCTCGGCGGCGATGGACACCGTCACCGAGTCCGAGATGGCGATTGCGATGGCGCGCGCCGGCGGCATCGGTGTCATCCACAAGAACATGTCAATCGATCGGCAGGCCGCTGAAGTAGATCGCGTGAAACGATCCGAGAGCGGAATGATCCTGAATCCGATCACGCTCGCTCCCGACGCGACGCTCCGCGAGGCGAACGCGCTCATGATGCGCTTCAAGATTTCGGGCGTGCCGATCGTAGATCGCGAAGGACGGCTGGTTGGCATCATCACCAATCGCGATCTGCAATTCGAGCGCAACCTCGACCGCCCGCTGCACGATGCGATGACCAAGGACGGACTGGTGACGGCCCCCGTCGGCACGACGCTCGACGAAGCAGAGCGCATCCTCGGCCAACACCGCATCGAGAAATTGCCGGTGGTGGATGAGGGCGGGAAGCTGCGTGGACTCATCACGGTGAAAGACATTCACAAGCGGCGTCAATTTCCGGTTGCAAACAAGGACCAGCACGGACGGTTGCGCGTCGCGGCAGCGATCGGTGCCGGCGGGGACATGAACGAGCGTGCCACGGCGCTCATCAATGCGGGGGTCGATGCACTGGTGGTCGACACCGCGCATGGACACGCCGACTCTGTGCTTCGGGCGACGGCTTCGATGCGGGAGATGTTCCCGGATGTGCAACTGATCGCAGGAAACGTCGCGACGCGTGACGGTGCGGCGGCGTTGGTCGAGCGCGGCGTCAACGCGGTCAAGGTCGGCGTTGGCCCGGGCTCCATCTGCACCACCCGTGTGGTGACGGGCGTCGGCGTGCCACAGCTCACCGCCGTGCTGGAAGCGATTGAAGGCGCTGGTGATGTGCCCGTGATCGCCGACGGCGGGATCAAGTACTCGGGCGACATCGTCAAGGCGCTCGCGGCCGGCGCATCGTCGGTGATGATGGGTTCAATGCTCGCGGGAACAGAGGAGAGCCCGGGTGAGTCGTTCCTCCTCGAGGGCCGTCGGTTCAAGATGATTCGCGGCATGGGCAGTCTGTCGGCCATGCAGGACGGCAGCGCGGATCGGTACTTCCAGGAAGGGGAGATGTCGCCGAAGAAACTGGTGCCGGAAGGCATCGAAGGACGGGTGCCTTACAAGGGACCCGTAGGCGACGTCATCTATCAGATGGTGGGCGGTCTCCGCAGCGGCATGGGATACGTCGGCTGCGAGACCATCGAGGCGCTTCGTACGCAGACCGAGTTCGTCCGCATCACGAGCGCAGGGTTGCGCGAGTCGCATCCGCACGACGTCGCGATCACGCGAGAAGCGCCGAACTACTCCGTGTAAGGCTTTCGAGCGCAACGCGCGGCATCCCTTGACAAAGGGGTGCGCGCCCCGTGAACGTAGCACCGTCGCCGCCCCTGCCTTCCTGTCCCGCGGCGCGCGCCATCCAGCGACACAATAGTCTCCGACGGAGATCCGAATGAGCTTGTTTTCAACGAAGAGCATGGCCGTGCTCATGGAAGAGGCCGGTGCCGAAGGGGAGGGCTCGCTCAAACGAGCACTCGGGGCGACGAACCTCACCTTGTTGGGCATCGGCGCGATCATCGGCGCGGGCATCTTCGTGCTGACGGGCACGGCGGCGGCGCAATACGCAGGACCCGGGGTGGTGTTCTCGTTCATCCTGTCGGGTATCGCCTGCCTGTTCGCCGGGCTGTGCTATGCCGAGTTCGCGTCGATGATCCCGATCGCCGGCAGCGCGTACACCTACGCGTACTCTACGTTAGGCGAGTTGCTCGCGTGGATCATCGGGTGGGATCTGATTCTGGAATATTTGTTCGGCGCGGCAACGGTGGCTGTCGGTTGGTCAGGCTACTTCACCGCGCTGATGAACGACATCGGCGTCCACATTTCGCCGGCGCTTTCGAACGCGCCGCTGAGCGTCACCGGCGGGTGGCACCTGCACCCCACCGGCGCGCTGATCAACCTGCCGGCGCTGGTACTCGCCGGCCTCATGACCACGCTGCTGGTGATCGGCATCAAAGAGTCGGCGAACTTCAACAACATCATCGTGTTCGTGAAGGTCGCGATCGTCCTGCTCGTGATCGGCTTCGGCTTTGCGTACGTGAACGCGCAGAACTGGCACCCGTTCATTCCGCCTAACACGGGCGAGTGGGGCGTGTTCGGGTGGAGCGGGGTGATCCGCGGCGCGGGCGTGATCTTCTTCGCGTACATCGGCTTCGACGCGGTCTCGACCACGGCCCAGGAAGCCAGAAATCCCCAGCGCGACATGCCGATCGGCATCCTCGGCTCGTTAGGCATTTGTACGGTGCTGTACATCCTGATGTCGCTGGTGATGACCGGCCTCGCGCACTACACGGAACTCAACGTTGCATTCCCGGTGTACGCGGCGATCGAGCACGCCGGACCCGGCCTCGCGTGGCTCAAGGAAATCGTCAACATCGGCGCGATTCTTGGACTCGCGTCGGTGGTGCTCGTGATGTTGATGGGACAACCGCGCATCTTCTTTTCGATGGCACGCGACGGGCTACTGCCCCCCGTGTTCGGCAAGGTGCATCCTAGATTCAAGACGCCGTACATCACGACCATCCTCACCGGGTCCGTCGCCGCGGTCGTTGCCGGTTTGTTTCCGATTCAGCTCCTCGGCGAGTTGGTCAACATTGGCACGCTGCTCGCCTTCGCGATCGTGTGCGCCGGCGTGATCGTGCTGCGGCGTACGCGACCCGACCTGCACCGTCCGTTCCGCACGCCGTTCGTTCCGGTTGTGCCCCTTCTCGGAATTTTCTGCTGCGTCGGCCTGATGGCCGGATTGCCGAAGGACACTTGGATCCGACTCATCGTTTGGCTCATCATCGGCCTCGTCATTTACTTCTCGTACGGACGCTTCCACTCGCGGCTCCAGCAAAGAATCGACACGCCGTCCGCCGCCGCGGCGGATTGACCGCGCGATTCTTGCGGATCGAGCGGCGCCTCCACCCGGGGGCGCCGCTTGCTATTCATACGTCATGACATTGGCACTACCTGATCTCCTAACTGTTCCGCCTGGCCGCCGCGCTGCAGCCGAACGCATCGGCGCCGAGCTGCGGCCAGGACGAAGGGTCGCGTTATCGACGCACATCAACGCCGACGGCGACGGGTGCGGCTCCGAAGTGGCCATGGCGCACCTGCTCGCCCAACGCGGGCTCGCGGTGCGCATCGTGAATCCCACGCCCTGGCCCTCGATGTTCTCGTTTCTGCTCGAGGGCGTGGACGAGCGGAGCGCGGCGGGTGCGCGCGCGATCGACGATGTCGACCTCCTCATGGTGCTCGACATCAACGACGTGCGCCGGTTAGGCAACCTCGCCGACGCCGTCCGTTCGCTCCGCGTGCCGCGCGTCGTCGTCGACCACCACGTGCCGAGTGATGCGCCGGCCGGCGACATCGTGATGGCGGACATCGCGGCGTGCGCAACGGGCGAGCTGGTGTTCGACCTCGCGCGCGTGCTCGAGCTCGCGCTCACGCCGGAGATTGCGCGGGCGCTCTACACCGCGATCCTCACCGACACCGGCGGATTCCGCTTCAGCAACACGACGCCGCGGTGTCACGCAATGGCGGGCCAACTGCTCGCGGCCGGCGTCGATCCGGAAGAGATGTATCGGCGCATCTATGCGTCGGTCTCCGTTGGGCGGCTGCGCGTGATCCGCGAAGCGCTCGAATCGTTGTCGGTGGATCCGGCGTACGGGTTGTCGTGGGTGTCGCTGCCCGCGGGCGCGCTCGAGCGGCACAACGTACATCCCGAAGAGCTGGACGGCATCGCCGAATACCCGCGCAGCGTTGCGGGCACGCGCATGGCGATTTTCTTCCGCGAGCTCGCGCACGGTCAGGTGAAGGCGTCGTTCCGCAGCACCGGCTCGGTGGACGTGAATGCGTTCGCGCGCCAGTTCGGCGGCGGTGGTCACGCGCGCGCGGCCGGCGCGCTCATTCCGGGCTCGTTGAACGTCGTGTGCGAGCGCGTGCTGCGCGCGGCACGCGAGTTCGTCGGACGTCAGACGCAGCCGCAAGACTTGGCAGCGAAGCCGGCGTCCACCTAGGTTTCTTCTCCATGAGCTTGTGGAAGCACGCTCCGCGCGATGACGAATCCGTGGAGCGCCGGATTCGCGACGCGCTGACGGAAATGCGGCCGCTCTTGCATCTCGATGCGGCGGTGATCGAGCTGGTCGAGTTCGATGGCGAGACGGGCGTGGCGGTGCTCCGCATCGGAGGCGACTGTCCGGACTGCGACATGGACGCCGGGATGCTGCGCCAGGGGATCGAAGCGCACCTGCGCATGCAGGTGCCGGAGATCAGCGCGGTGCGCGCGGTCTGAACGTTCGAGGAGACTCACGACATGCCTGAACCACTGCAGGCGCGCATCGCGGCAGCGTTGCGCGCGGTGACGAATCCGCGCACCGGAGTCGACGTGATGTCGTCGGAGATGATCCGCGACGTCGGCGTGACGGTGGAAGGACGCGTGCGATTCACCATCCTGCTGGCCGCCGAAGATCCGGCGTCGCTGGTGCGCACGGTGCGGCAGGCCGTGGAGGCGGTGCAGGGCGTCGCGGACGTGCGCGTGGATGTGAAGGATCCGTCGCAGGTGCGGCAGCCCTCCGCGCCGGCGGAGGCCGCGCCGCAGGGTGGACGCGCGCTGCCGGTGATGGGGCAGGAGCCGCAGTCGCGACGCGCAGCGGTGCCGCCGGCGCCCACGCCCGTCGAGTATCCGAATCTGGGGCGCGTGCTCGCGATCTCGAGTGGCAAGGGTGGAGTGGGCAAGACCACAGTAGCGACGAATCTGGCGGCGGCGCTGGCGCGGCGCGGCGCGCGCGTGGGCATCATGGACGCGGATATCTACGGACCGAACATTCCGCGCATGATGGGCGTGGACGAAGCGCCGCCGGTGGTGAACAACCGCATCAAGCCGCTGGTGGCGCACGGCGTGAAGTTGATGAGCCTCGGCTTCCTCGTCGAGCGCGATCAACCGGCGATTTGGCGCGGACCGATCGTGATGAAAATCGTGACGCAGTTCCTGCGCGACGTGGACTGGGGTGAGCTCGACTACTTCCTGGTGGACATGCCGCCGGGCACGGGCGACGCCCAACTGTCGCTCGTGCAGGCGACGCGCGTGCACGGCGCGGTGATCGTCACCACGCCACAGCCGGTGGCGGTGGGCGACGCGCTGCGCGGCGCGCGCATGTTCCAGCGCGTCAGCGTGCCCGTGTTAGGCATCGTAGAGAACATGAGCTGGCTCGAGTGCGCGGGGTGCGGAACGCGGACGCCGCTATTCGGATCCGGCGGCGGCCGCGGACTGGCCGATGAGCTGGGCGTGCCATTGTTAGGCGAGATCCCGCTCTATCCGCCGGTCCGCACAGGCGGGGACGACGGCGTGCCGATCGTGTTGTCGGAGCCGGAGTCGGCGGCGGCGCGGGCGCTGGAAGATGCTGCGGGACGAGTGGTGGATGCGGTGAACCGGGCACAAGCTGCATGAGCGAGCCGAGCGTCATGCCGCCCGGTCCAACGCGGCCGCCGGAGCTCGATCCGGCGGCCGCGTTGCCGTTAGACCCACACGACGGGCTCACGCCCGTCGCGGTCACCGGCGAGTACGCGGCGAACCTGGCGATCACGCGCGGCTCGCTGCCGCGCGCGATCGCCGTGTTCGCCTTGCCGGCGGTCGCGTCGATGCTCCTCATGACGCTCTTCTACACGGCCGATGCGTACTGGGTGGGGCAGAAGATCGGCGCCGCCGGCCTCGCGGCGGTGTCGACGTCGGTGTTCTGGATCTGGATGATCATTTCCGGCGCCGACATGGTGAGCGTCGGGCTCACGGCCGTGGCGGCGCGGCGGCACGGCGAAGGCCGGCCCGATGCGGCTGCGCGCGCGGTGGGCGACGCGGTGGTGTACGCGCTGCTCATTGGCGCGACGATCGCGCTGGCCGGCCGCATCTACCTGCACGGCATGTTCGCGGTGATGGATACGCCGCCCGATGTCACACGGTTAGGCATACAGTACCTGGGCACCTATCTGTTGGGCGCACCGCTCATTTTCGGCTTTTTCGCGGTGGATGCCGCGTTCCGCGCATCCGGCGACACGCGCACGCCGTTTCTGCTGCTCGTCACGACCGTAGCGGCCGCGCTCGTGCTCGACCCGGTGCTCATCCTCGGCCTGGGTCCGGCGCCACGGTTAGGCATCACCGGCGCCGCCGTGGCGACCATCGCGACCCGCGCGGTCGCGTTCGTGTTCGGCATCGCGCTGCTCGCGCGCCGGCGGATGATTCGCATGGGGCGCGTCGCGCTGCGGACGATCGCGAGCATCTCGAGAGTCGGGCTGCCCACCGCGGTGACGGGCGTCGTGTTCGCGGTCGTGTACGTGCTGCTCACGCGCACGACGACGCTCTTCGGCACGCCGGCTCTCGCAGCGCTCGGCGTGGGGCAGCGCGTGGAGAGCTGGACCTTCATGATCGGTGTGGGTTGCGGCGCGGCGGCGGCCGCGATCGTGGGGCAGAACCTGGGCGCGCGCCAGATCGATCGCGCTCAATCCGCCGGCTGGATAGCGACAGGGTTCGCGTCGATCGTGTGCGCTGTGGGTGCCATCCTCGAGTTCACGGTGGCGCCGCAGTTCACCGGCCTCTTCAGTCGCGACCCGGCCGTAATCGCGGAGGGGGCGCACTATCTCCGCATCGCTGCGGTGTCGACGCTGTTCAGCGGCAGCGAGCTCGTGCTGGAAGGCGCGCTCGGCGGAGCCGGCGAGACGCTGCCCCCGATGCTCACGTCGAGCACGTTCACCGTGCTTCGGCTGCCGCTCGCCGCGTGGGCCGCGACGCGGTGGGGCACCGCCGGGATCTGGTGGACCATTTCGATCACGGCAATGGGGCGGGCCTTGGCGATGATGGCGCTCTGGCGCTGGGGCCGGTGGAAGCGTAAGTCCGTGTGACCATGGCGTTGATCACGCTGCTCACCGACTTCGGCACCGCCGACGGCTACGTCGGCGAGATGAAGGGCGTGATTTACGCGATGCACCCGCAGGCGCACTTGGTGGACGTCGCCCACGACGTGGCGCCGCAGGATGTGGACGGCGCCCGGCTGGCGATCGCGCGCTACTGGCGGCGCTTTCCGTTAGGCACCATCCACGTGGTGGTGGTGGACCCGGGCGTCGGGACGTCGCGCGCGGCGCTCGCCGTGGAGAGCGACGGACGGTTTCTCGTCGGCCCGGACAACGGCGTGTTGTCGCCGGCGCTGTTGCGGTCGGACGTGCGGGTGGTCGAGCTGGCCATCCCCGCGCAGGCGTCCGCGACGTTTCACGGGCGCGACGTGTTTGCGCCCGCTGCGGCGCGCCTCGCGGGCGGCTCGCCGCTCGAGGGGTTGGGCCGAACCTACGACGCGCCGGTGGTGCGCCGCACGCCGGAGGCCAAGCGCCTCGCCGACGGCTCGGTGTCGGGCGAGGTGATCACGGTGGACCGGTTCGGGAACCTCATCACAAACCTCGTCGCGCCGCGCGGGGGGGCCGTCGTCCTCGGCGATCGCGTGGTGCCCATCGTGCGGTCGTACGGCGAGGGTGCATCGGGCGATGTGATTGCGGTGATCGGGTCGTCCGGCTTGCTCGAGATCGCCGTGCGCGACGGCAGTGCCGGTGGGACCTTGGGCGTGGCGCGGGGCGCTCCGGTGGTGCTGCGCCCGGCGCCTGCTGCCTAACGGCGTGGTCAGTCGCGGGTGATCTCGAGGCCGGCGAGCGTCGCCGTGGCGTCGATCACCACTTTGCGCGTCGCGCTGCTCCAGTTGGACGAGTAGTACGTCCCGTCGCGCTTCGTGAGGTCCGGGGCGTCGAGGCTGCCCAGCGTCCTCGCGACGCGGGCCTCGACACCGACGTCCTGCGGAATGTGGAGCGTGATTCCGCCTAACGCGGCCCGCACCACCAGATTCATCGTGCCGGTCCACGTGCCGGCGAGGTCGAGCTCCGCGCCGCCCACGCCGGCCGAGACGTTCACCGTCGATGCATGGGCGTTGCCGAGCGAGTTGACCGTGAGGCCGGCCGCCCCGATGTCGAGATCGAGCGACGACATGGTGACGGGATTGGGCGTCCCGAAGGTGACGGTGGTCTGGCTCGCGCCGGACTCGAGGTGCAGGCGGCGCACCGACAGGTTCGCCAGGTCGAGCGTCGCGTCGCACGCGCCTAACGAAAGCGAGAGGTCGAGTGGGATTCCGCGCGCCAGGCCGACCGTGAGATCGGTGCCATTGCGGTCGTCGCCCGGGCCGTTGAAGTTGAGACCGCCGCGCTTGAGGTCGAGCGAGAACGGATGCCCGATGGCGCTGTCCGAGCGGATCGTGAGCGTTCCCGTGGCCGCGTCATAGTGGTGCATGGGGCGCACGCGACCGGCGTCGTAGCGCATGTCGACGTTATAGAGCAGCGGCTCGATGGTGGCGGCGGCGAGATTGAACGTGCCGGCGCCGAAGTACACGCGGAGGCGCAGCGAGTCGGCGGATGCACGCTGGCGGGACGCAGTCACGGTGCGCCACACCTGTGCGTGCGCCGTCGCGGCGGGCACAGCCACGAAGGTCGCAGCGACCACAATCAGCGAAAGGCGTCGAGAGTAAATGGACATCAATGTTGTATCGAGCGCGGCGGCGGCGTGGGCCGGCGTGCGGCTGCGACGCCCGATACCGGCGTGGGCGTCTGCCAACTGGCGTCAGACGCAGGCGGTGGAACCTGCGGCGGAGGCACACGACCGCCAGGCGCACGTGTGCCGCCGCGAGACGTGAGCGTCGCGCCGAACCCAACGGTGACCGCTACCCATGTGACCATCGCGGCAATCAGGCGCAGCACGGCGCCGAGCCAGCCGGCCCAGGACAGCAATCCACCGATCATCCAGAGGACGAAGTACAGCGAGAGCCCGATGAACAGGAACTGCACCACGGGCGGCGGCGCGTACGCAGATACGGCACCGCGCCACCGCATGGCCGCTTCGCCAGTCACGTACGACATGGCCAGGAACCCGAGCGCGAGCGCGCCGGCGCCACCGAGGACGAATCCGACGATGGCGAAGGGGATGAGCAGGATCCCGATGACCGTGATACACAGAGCGACGATGCCGACCACGAGCGCGGGCAAGAGCGCGATCTGCCCAACCACGCCGTAGAGGAACGAGCGCGAGAAGTCATCGCGAATGCGCTCGGCGATGGTCTCGAGGTTGCCGCGCGCGAAGAGCGCGGCGAAAAGGCCAATGACCGCGAGAACGAGATACCAACCGACAGAGAGCGACAGCGAGCGTTTGGTGGCTTGCGCCGGCGTTCGCGGGATGGTTCTGGCCAACGGGCCGACCGTGAGCGCTGACAGCGAACGCATCTCGCCCTGCACGGTGCCGCCGTCGAGCTGGACGTGGCCGCCTAACGCTACCGCGTCGCCGCGCACAGTGCCGCCCGTGTGGACGACGACGTCGCCTCCCAGGGCCACGGCGTTTCCGGTGACCGTTCCGCGCACGTCGAGTGGGCCATGCCAGGACGCGATCGAGCCGTTCACGGTGGCCCCGGCGGCGACGGTCTGTGGACCTTGTTGCACCGCGGACCGCTCGATCACGACGCCGTTCGGGTCGCGTCCGAGTGAATCCACTGCGGCAGCGATCGAGTCGCTGACGCTGACTGCGCGAGCACGAGAATGTTTGGCTTGGGCCGCGGCGCCATTGACAGATGCGGCAACCGCCAGCGCGGTAGCCAGGAGCGCGGCGCGCGTGTACACGGGGCGGCGTGTCGGCATGAGCGTCTAACGACGACGCGGACCCGCCACCACGGCGCGCATCGCGCGGGCGGTGACGGCGGCGAGCAGCAACAATACCGTGAGCGCGATCCAGAGACCGACCGCCCCGCTGGTTCGGAACGCGTGGACGCCGCTGCTGCCGAAGAGCGTCGCAACCACGTCGGCGAGGCCGCTGCCGACGGCCGCGCGCACGCGGCCGACCGCCATGTCGATCGCGAAGATGACCGCGTCGAGACGCGTAAGGAGCCAGAGCGACACGACGGTGAGCACCACCGCCGCACTTCCGAATCCGGTCCACGCGAAGGCCCGCGCGGTACGCGTGCGTGGCATCCAGCCGCGGAGCGTGTCGAGCGCCGTGACGTGCCACGGGACGAACACCTGGACCTGTCCCAGCACGCGGTCCGCGAACATGACGGACGGCTGGTAGTGCGGGAGATGCTCCAGCTGCCGCACCAGCGCGCGCGCGTCGTCGAGCTCGGCGCGACACGTCGCGCAAGCGCGCAGATGCATCTTGAGCGGCGCCGTGCCAAAGCCGACGTCGCCGTCAAGCAGCTGATCGATCTCTTCGGGGAGCAGGTGTCTATCCACGGGACCTCCACCATGTCGTACGTTGCAGTGTGCCAGAGGGTTTCACGTCAGGTGCGCAGGTGCGCCAGGGCGTCCCGCAGCTCGTGCCGGGCGCGATGGATGTACGTTTTGACCGTGCCCAGGGGCAGGTCGAGAGTGGCAGCTATTTCCTCGTAGGACCGGCCCTCTACGTGCCGCAGCAGAATGCACGAGCGGTACTCCGGCCGGAGCAGTGCGATGGCCTGTTCGATAGCGGTTCCGAGCTCGCGGGACTCGATCTCCTCGAGCGGCGACTCATCGTGCGACCGCACGTCGACCGACGTCGCCTCGGCTTCGGCGGATGTGGCCGCGTGGGGCGAGCCCTCGATGCTGATCGTGTCGAGCTGGCGCTTGCGGAGATGATCGATGGTCAGGTTGTTCGCGATCTTGAACAACCAGCTCGAGAACTTGAATTCCGGCCGATACCGATCGATGTGGTTCAGGACGCGGACGAACGTGTCCTGTGCGAGATCCTCCGCGGTCTCGCGATCACGGACCATGCGGAAGATGAGCGAGAAAACGGGCCGTTCGTATCGGTGGACCAGCTCCCGAAATGCCGCCTCCCGTCCTTCCTTGGCGAGGGTTGCGACATCGGCATCTGGGAGGGTCGAGAGATCGTAGGAAGACGGCAACTCGATCGAGTGCGAGACGGTCAACCGGCCGATGCTCGCGCAAGTTAGCGCGCCGGGCCGCATGCAACCAGCATCGCGCTTGCGTAGGCTTTCGCGACGGCCCAACTTTTCCTGAATGTCTGCGGTCGACACGGAACGGCGCGAAGCGCTCGAAGCAGCGGGTGCGGGCGGGGCACGCGGCGCGGAGGATGTCGAGAGGGAGAGCGGCGCGGAGTCGAGCGCCGTCGTCAAGCGACGATACGTGCGGCGGATGTTCTCCGAGATTGCGCCGACGTACGATCTCCTCAACCGGCTGCTCAGCTTCAACATCGACGGACGCTGGCGCCGCCGAGCGATCGACGTGCTCGGCTGGGAGCGTCGTCCGCGCGGGCTCTATCTGGATGCGTGCGCGGGCACGCTGGACATGAGCGTGGAGTTGTCGCGTCGGCCGGGGTTCGCGGGGACCGTGATCGCAGCGGATTTTGCGGAGGCGATGCTGCGGGCGGGTCGCGCAAAGGCAGCCGGTGCGCCCGTGCGCCCGGTGGTGGCCGATGCGCTGCAGCTTCCGTTAGGCGAGGCATCGGCGGACGGCGCGATGGTCGCGTTCGGCGTGCGCAATTTCGCGGACATCGATGCCGGTTTGCGGGAATTGGCCCGCGTGCTCAAGCCGGGTGCACGCCTCGTGGTGCTCGATTGTTCCGCGCCGCCGTCGGCGCTCGTGCGCGGCGTCTACCGGATCTACTTCCGCGAGCTGCTGCCGCTCGTAGGCCGCATCGTGAGCGGCCATCGCACGGCGTATCGGTATCTGCCGGAATCGGTGGCGCATTTCCCGCCGGCACCGGCGCTCGCGGCGTACATGGAGCAGGCCGGTCTCTCGGACGTTCGGTACGAGCGGCTCACATTCGGTGTGACCGCCGTGCACTGGGCCGAGCGGCCGGCCGGCGCCGTGAAGCGCGCGTGAGCCTCGATTCGTTAGGCGAGTTCCTTTCGGCCCTCGATGCGGCCGGCGAGCTGGTGCGCGTGCGGGCGCCCGTGAGCGTGGATCTCGAGATCTGCGCCATCGCTGATCGCGTGATGAAGAGCCCGGGCGGGGGCAAGGCGCTGCTCTTCGAGCACCCTGTGTTGCGCGACGGCACGCGGTCGGCCTACCCGGTGGCGATCAACCTGTTCGGCTCGCTGCGCCGCATGGCGATGGCGTTAGGCGTGGACGACCTGGATGCGATCGGCGCGCGTATCACCGAGTTGCTCGAGCTCAAGGTGCCGGAGGGCATCCTCGGCAAGCTCGCACTGCTGCCCCGCCTGCTCGAGGTGGGCAAGTTCCCGCCGCGCGTGCGCGGCGGGTCGGCGCCCTGTCAGTCCGTGATCCGGCGCGGCGACGAAGTCGACTTGCGCCGGCTGCCGATCATCACGTGCTGGCCGGAAGACGGCGGACCCTACATCACGCTGCCGATGGTGATTTCGCGCGATCCGGTGCGCGGCATCCGCAACGTCGGGATGTATCGCGTCCAGCAGTTGGGGTCGCGCACGCTCGCGATGCACTGGCAGCGGCACAAAGTGGGCGCGGCACACTGGCGCGTGATGGCCGAGCGTGGCGAGACGATGCCGGTGTGCATCGCGATCGGCGCGGATCCGGCGTCGGTGTACGCGGCGTCGGCGCCGCTCCCGCCGACGGTGGATGAATTCCTGTTCGCGGGATTCTTGCGGCGCGAGCCCGTCTCGCTCACCAAGGCCGTCACGTGCGACCTCGAGGTGCCGGCCGACGCGGAGATCGTGATCGAAGGCTTCATCGATCCGCGCGAACCGTTAGTGACCGAAGGTCCCTTCGGCGATCACACGGGATTTTATTCGCTCGCCGATCTGTATCCGTGCGTCCACGTCACGGCGGTGACGATGCGGGAGAATCCGGTCTACGCGACGACCATCGTTGGGCGTCCGCCGATGGAAGATTTCTACCTCGGCCACGCCACGGAGCGCATCTTTCTACCGCTGCTCAAGCTGACGATACCGGAGATCGTCGACTACCACATGCCGGCGGAAGGCATCTTCCATAATCTCGTGTTCGTGTCGATCGACAAGCAGTATCCAGGTCAGGCGCACAAGGTGATGAACGCGATGTGGGGGCAGGGTCTGATGGCATTGGCGAAGCTGATCGTCGTAGTCGACAAGGACGTGAACGTGCGCGATCCGCAGGAGGCGTGGTGGGTGGCGCTCAACAATCTGGATCCAGAGCGCGACGCCCGATTCACGATGGGACCGATCGACGTGCTCGATCACTCGAGCCGCGCGTTCACGTACGGATCGAAGATGGGACTGGATGCGACGCGCAAATGGCCGGAGGAAGGTTTCGAGCGCCCGTGGCCCGGTCGTGTGGTAATGGACGCGGCCACCGACGCGCGCATCCGCGCGCGTTGGGCGGAGCTCGGCATTCCGCTGGGCTCGTGAGTCACCCGTTAGGCATCCGGAGCGCGCGGGGCGCCGCGTGACGGCCGAGAGCGCGCCCGTGCGCGAGGGCCAGACGTTCGCCGGCGCGTCGCGGCTGACCCGCTATGTCAACCTGGTCAAGCTGCCGCACACGCTGTTCGCGCTGCCGTTCGCGCTCGTGGGCGTGGTGCTCGCGAGCTACGAGCAGCCGGTGACCTGGCGGATCGTCGCCTGGGTGGCGGTGGCGTTCACGGCGGCGCGCTTCGCGGCGATGGGATTCAACCGCATCGCGGACCGCCGCCTGGACGCGGTGAATCCGCGTACGGCGCGGCGCGAGATTCCATCCGGCGCGATCCGCGTGCGCGAGGCCGCGGCGGCGGTCGCCGTGGCGGCGGCAGTGTTCGTCTTGGCGGCGTGGCGGCTCAACCCGCTCTGCGGCTGGCTCTCTCCAGTTGCGTTAGGCTGGGTGTTTTTCTACAGCTACACCAAGCGCTTCACCCACTTTGCACACCTGGCCCTCGGCCTCGGCACCGGCATCGCGCCCGTCGGCGGCTATCTCGCGGTGACCGGCGCGTGGAGCCAGCCGTGGTGGGCGTTGCTCCTGCTCGCCCTGGCGGTGATGGGATGGGTCGGCGGGTTCGACATTTTCTACGCGTTGCAGGACATCGGCTTCGATCGCCAGCACGGCCTGCATTCGCTACCGGTGACGTTGGGCGAGCGCGGCGCGATCCGCGTTGCTCGCCTACTGCACTCGATGACGGTGGCGTGCCTGATCGTTGCCGGCGTAGCGTTAGGCGGCGGCATACTGTACATCATCGGTGCGGCCGTCGTCGCGGCACTGCTCGTGTACGAGCATTCGCTGGTGCGGCCCGGTGACCTGTCGCGCCTCGGTGCGGCGTTTTTCACCATGAACGGCATCATCAGCGTCACGTTCTTCGCGTTCGTGCTCCTCGAGCGGGTGCTGCGGTGACCGCCGGTCGCGTTCCGCCGGTCGTCGTCGCGATCACCGGTGCATCCGGAGCGCCCTATGCGGTCCGGCTGGTCGAGCAGCTCGCACTCGCCAAGCGGCCCGTATCGCTCATCGTCTCGTCCCACGGATGGCGTCTGTTAGGCATGGAGACGGGGATCGCGGACGCGGCCGCGCTCCGGAGCCGCGTGGGCGCCGCGCGCTGGGACGCCGCCGTGACCGTGTACGATGACGGCGATCGCGGCGCCGCGCCGGCCTCCGGCTCGGCGCGCACCAGCGGCATGGTGGTGTGCCCGTGCTCGATGGGCACGCTCGCCGCCATCGCCCACGGCACGTCGCGCTCGCTCATCGAGCGCGCGGCCGACGTGACGCTCAAGGAGCGGCGTCCACTGCTCCTCGTCCCGCGCGAGACTCCTCTGAGCGTGATCCACCTCGAGAACATGCTCCGCGTGTCGCGCGCCGGCGCGATCGTGCTGCCCGCCGCGCCGGGCTTCTATCACGGCCCGACGCGCATCGACGACCTGGTCGATTTCATCGTCGCGCGCATGCTCGACCACCTCGGCGTGGACCACCGGCTGAGCGGACGGTGGGGCGATGCGGCGCCGCGGCGCGGCGTCGATGCCTAACGACGAACCCATCGTCGTCGGCCTCATCTCCGACACGCACGGCCTCGTCCGCGCCGGTGTGTACGACGCGCTGGCCGGCGTCTCGCTCATCCTCCACGCCGGCGACGTGGGCGGCGACGACGTGCTCGACGAGCTCGCCCTCATCGCGCCTGTCGCGGCGGTGTTCGGCAATACCGACGATCCCGACGACCCGCGCCTGGCCCAGGAGATCGTGCGCGACGTGTCGGGCGTGCGCATTCACGTGAGCCACGGCCACGAGCTCGGCCAGCCCCGTCCCGAGGCGCTCGCCGCGCTCTATGCGGGTGACGTCCTGGTGTACGGCCACACGCACCGCGCGCTGGTCACGTGGCTGGATGGCCGTCTGGTGGTGAATCCCGGCGCCGCGGGCCCGCGACGATTCGCCCTCGTGCCGAGTGTCGGGCGACTCACGATCGTCAACGGACGCGCCGACGTGACAATCGTCCCGCTCGACCACTAGTCCGTTAGGCAGGCCCGCCCGCGTGCCGGAGCGGACGACATGGTTGACGGGGCGTGTGCACGGCGCGAGTATGTCGCCGTCCGTCCTGGGCGGCGACCGCCCAGGACGCCCTCTCACTCAGAGGATGCCATGCGTCATAGTCAGTTCCGCCGGCCGCTCGTCTGGGGCGCGGCCGCCCTCATTACCGCGAGCGTCGCCGGCGTCGCTCCTGCACAGCGCGCCTCCGGCTCCTTCACGCTGCAGCAGGTCATGGGATATCCGTACCCGTCGGCGCTCGTCGCGGCGCCCACCGGCGCGCGCATCGCTTGGGTGTTCGACGAGCGCGGTGTTCGCAACATCTACGTCGCGTCCGCGCCCGACTGGCAAGCACATCGCGCCACCAACTATACGGCGGACGACGGCCAGGAGCTCACAAACCTGGCGTTCACGCCGGACGGCAATACGGTCGTGTACGTGCGCGGCGGCGACCACGACGCGAACTGGGAGGCGCCCGGCAAGCTGGCGCCCGATCCGGCGTCGAGCCCCGTGCAGCCCATGGTCGAGATCTGGAGCGTGCCGGCGAGCGGCGGCCAGCCCAAGAAACTCGCTGAAGGCGATCTCCCGGCGGTGTCTCCGCACGGCGACCGCATCGCGTATATCCGAGATAACCAGATCTGGGTCGTTCCGGTGGACGGCTCGCAGCCGGGCAAGCGCTTGCTGTTCGCGACCGGCGAGAGCGAATCGCCCACGTGGTCGCCGGACGGCAACACGCTCGCGTTCGTGTCGACACGCGGCGACCACTCGTTCATTGCGCTCTTCACCAACGACTCGACGCCGCTCCGTTACGTGTCGCCGTCGACGTCGCTCGACGAAAGTCCGAGCTGGTCGCCTGATGGGAAGCACATCGCCTTCGTGCGGCGGCCGGGGAACGGCGGCGCACCCGAGACGCTGCTCGCGCAGCACCCGCGTCCGTTCGCGATCTGGGCCGCGGACGTGTCGACGCTCGCCGCGCACCAGGTGTGGCAGAGTCCGAACACGCTTCGCGGATCGATGCCGACGACCGATGGCGAAGCGAACTTGCATTGGGCCGCGGGCAACCGGATCGTGTTTCTCGCGGACCTGGATGGATGGCCTCACCTGTACTCCGTGGGCGAGACCGGCGGCCAGCCGCTGCTGCTCACGCCTGGTCGCGGCATGGCGGAGTACATCGCGATGTCGCCCGACGGGAAGACGCTCGTGTTCGCGGGGAACATGGGAACGGGCACCGATGACATCGAGCGGCGCCACGTGTTCAAGGTTCCGGTGGACCGCGCCGCGCCCGTGAACCTCACGCCGGGCTCGGGTCTCGAGTGGACGCCGGTGGTGACCGGCGACGGCGCGACGGTGGCCTACATCTCGGCAGACGCGAAGCGGCCGCCCATCCCGGCCGTGCTTCCGTTAGGCGGCGGCGCGTCGCGACTCATCGCGGCGGATCGCATTCCGTCCGACTTCCCGGCGGCACAGCTCATCGTGCCGCGCGCGGTGACGTACCACGCATCCGACGGCACCGAGGTGCACGGCGACCTGTTCGCCAAACCCGGCCTCTCGCACGCCCCGGGCGTGATCTTCGTCCACGGCGGCCCGCCGCGCCAGATGATGCTCGGCTGGCACTACATGGACTACTACTCGAACTCGTACGCGGTGAACCAGTACCTCGCGTCGCGCGGCTATGTCGTCCTGGCCGTGAACTATCGGTTAGGCATCGGCTACGGACACGAATTTCACCATCCCGAGCACGCGGGGCGCTTTGGGGCATCGGAGTATCTGGACGTCAAGGCGGGCGCGGAGTATTTGCGCACGCTGCCCGAGGTGGGCGGCGCGAAGATCGGCATTTGGGGCGGCTCGTACGGCGGCTTTCTCACCGCAATGGCGCTCGCCAAGAATTCCGATCTCTTCGCCGCTGGCGTCGACATGCACGGCGTACACGATTGGCTGTCGGACGTTCAGGAATTTTTCGCGCGCCGCGCGCTGCAGTACGAAAAGGCCGACCTGGACTCGGCGGAGAAGGTGTCGTGGCAATCGTCGCCCGTCGCGTACATGTCGAGCTGGAAGTCGCCCGTACTGCTCATACAAGGCGACGACGACCGCAACGTGCACTTTCACCAGACGGTGGACCTCGCACGACGGCTGGATGCACAGGGCGTGAAGTACGAGGAGCTCGTGCTGCCCGACGAGATACACGGCTTCCTGCGCTACGCCTCCTGGCTCGCGGCCGACAGCGCGACCGTGTCGTATCTGGACAAGACGCTCAAGTGAGGCACGTGCTTCACGCGTTCCAGTTCCTTGGGGAAGCGGCCGAACCACGAGGTCAGGAGTAGCATCTCGTCGATCTCGTGGGTCGGCACGCGGGTCGTGGGGCGCTCGACCGGGCCATAGATGTCGGCAATGGCACGTTCGAGGGCCGCTTCGTCGTTAGGCGTGCGCGGCGCCGGGCGTTCGTCGCGCACGCGGCCGCGCCGGATCAGATACACGCGGTCGTCGCCGCCATGACCGGGCACCGTGTACACGAAGGTCAGCGATTCGACGCCGAAGCGCAGCCGGAGAAACTGCACGCGCAGCTCCTCCAGACGCTGCACCTTGTCGCGCAGCGCCGCGGCCCGCTCGAACTCGAGGCGCGAGCTGCTCGCTTCCATCTCGCGCCGCAGCGTATCGAGCGGCGTGTCATCGGTGCAGTCGAGAAATGCGCGCGCCAGCGCGAGGCGTTGATCGTACTGCCCCTCGGAGCACCCGCCGACACACGGGCCCAGGCACTTGTGAATCTCGAAGCGGATGCATCCCGGCGTGCGCGCGATTTGAAAGAGCTCGCTCTGATCGGAGAAGTGCATCGTCCGCTCGAACGTGCAGTCGCGGAGGCCGAGCGCGTCGTTGAGCTCGCGCAGTGATTCGGCCACACGCTGCGCGCCCTGGAACGGGCCATAGTACGCGGCGCTGTCTTCCGTTGGGCCGCGGACCACGGTGAGCTTGGGTGCTGGTCCGCGCGAGATCTTGATGAACGCGAAATGCCGGTCGTCGCGCTTCATCGCAACGTTGAGCCGCGGGCGCAACCGCTTGATGAGCCGCATCTCCAGCAACAGCGCGGCAAACTCGCTCGGCGTGTAGTCCCAGTCGATGCGCACGGCCTCGCGGATGATACGCGCGCCTTTGTCCTCGGGATATCGGCCGCGAAAGTAGCTGAGGAGCCGCGTTCGCAGCCGCTTCGACTTGCCGACGTATACCACCTCGCCCGTACTCCCGTGCATACGGTAGACGCCTGGTCGGTCCCGTGCGTCGGCGGTCACGGCGGCGCGCATGCGCGCGAGTTGGTCGTCGTCGGTGCAAGGCGGAAGGAGGGCTCGCCGCTTCATCGCTGACAGCGGGGACACAACACGGTCGTGCGGCCATCGATGGCGTCGGTGGCCACGAGGCGTCCGCCGCAGCGGTGACACGCCTCGCCGCCGCGCCCGTAGACATCGAGCAAGGCGGCAAACGACCCGCGCTCGCCCGACGCGTCGCGATAGTCGCGAAAGCTCGTGCCGCGGGCGTCGATCGATTCGCGCAGCACGCTCAGGATGGCGTCGTGAAGTCGAGCGATTTCATCCGCGCGAATGGATCGGCCGGCGCGCGACGGATCGATCCCCGCGCGCCACAACGCTTCGTTCGCGTAGATGTTGCCGATGCCGGCAAGCCGGCGCTGGTCCATCACCAACTTCTTCACCGCTTGAGAGGAACCCCGAAGAGCGCCCGATAGATGCGCGATGGTGAACGCAGGGTCAAGCGGTTCGACGCCGAGCGTCGCCGAGTGTCGTGTCCAACGCTCGGGCGACATGAGCGTGACGGTGCCAAGTCGCCGGATGTCGCGATAGTGCAGGGTGCGTCCGTCGGCGAGCCGCAGTGCGAGCGTCGAGTATGCGCGTTCGCGCTCCGGCAGTGCGCCGGCATCGATCAACAGTGCGCCGGTGAACCGCGGTTGGACGACGAGCCGGCTTCCGGTGGATAAATCGAGGACGACGAGCTTGGCGCGCCGCCAGCAGCGCTCTATGGTGGCGCCGACAAGTGCTCGGCGCAGTTTGGCGGGAGTCGTTTCGCGGAGGACGTCGGCGTGCGTGACTGTGATGCCGGTGATCGAGGAACCCGCGAGCGCGCGCTGGAGGTCGCGCGCGATGGTCTCGGTTTCAGGCAGCTCCGGCATGGCGCTCGAGCTCCCGCCACGCAATGTCGGCGCGGTACTGGCTGCCCGCGAACTCGATCGCACTTGCCGTGCGGACGCTCGAGCGTTGGGCGCCGGCGAGCGTGTCGGCCACCGCCGTCACCGCGAACACGCGTCCGCCCGCCGTCACGAGGCGGCCATGGCTCGCACGCGCGGTTCCCGCATGGAAGACGTGCACATCCGCGCCGGCCGACGACGGCAGCGTGATCGCGTCGCCTAACCGGGGCGTGTCGGGGTAGCCCGACGCCGCGACGACGGTGGTGACCGCGTGACGGCCCGTCCATCGGAGCGGCGACTCGTCCGCCTCGCCGCTCGCCACGCCTAACAAACGGGGCAGCAGCGGCTCCGCGAGCAGCGGGAGCAGCGCTTCGGTTTCCGGATCGCCGAAGCGGCAGTTGAATTCCACCACGCGTGGCGAGGTACCGTCGGGCGTGACCATGATTCCGGCGTACAGCAGCCCGCTGAACGCAGACCCCGCGGCGCGCATGGCGCGCAACGTCGGGCGCACGATGCGCTGGATGATTTCGTCGACCAGGGCCGGTGTGGCCAGTGAGAGCGGCGCGTACGCGCCCATGCCGCCCGTGTTCGGCCCGGTGTCGCCGGCGAGCAGGCGCTTGTGGTCCTGCGCGGGCAGCATGGGCACCACGCGCGTCCCGTCGGTGAGCACGAACAGCGAGAGTTCCTCGCCGTCCATGAATTCCTCCACCAGGATCTCGTTGCCGGCCTCGCCGAACGAGTGGCCGACGAGCATCTCGTCGATGGCGCGATCCGCCTCGCCTAACGTGCGGGCGATGAGGACGCCCTTGCCGGCCGCCAATCCCGATGCCTTGATCACCAGCGGCGCGCCTAACGATCGCGCCGCGCGCTTCGCGTCGCCCGGCCGCACATGGCGCTCGGCGCGCGCGGTCGGCACGCCAGCGTCGAGCATCAGTTGCTTGGCGAACGTCTTGGACGATTCGATGCGCGCCGCGGCCGCGCCGGGTCCGAACACCGGCACGCCATGCTCGCGTAAGGCGTCGGCCAATCCTGCCGCGAGCGGCGCTTCGGGGCCGACGATGGTGAGATCCGGACGCTCGGCGCGCGCGAGGTCGACCAGCGCGGCAAGATCCATGGCCTTGATCGCGGTGCAGCGGCCGAGCTCCGCGATGCCCGGGTTACCGGGCGCGACGAGCAGCTCGAGCGATGGATCGTCGTGCATCAGCTTCCAGGCGAGGGCGTGTTCTCGTGCGCCGCCGCCGACGAGCAACACCTTCACTTGGATGTCGCGTTCCGGTAGGCGTTGTTGAAGGCGTCGCGCGCGCCGCGGAGCGCATCCTTCATCGTTTCGACCGCCGACTGCGCTTCGTTGCGATAGTAGCCGGCGGCTTCCGCGTAATCGTCACTCAGCGGCCGGTCGTCCTCGCCGCGATGCGGGTAGTCGCCGTTGACGATGCGGTCGTACGCTCCGGTCCCAACCCAGCGCTGGAGCTCCGCTGCTCGAACGGTGTTGAAGGGGTGCGTTCGGAAGGCGACGTTCAGTACGCGGAAGATCGCGTCGAGTGCGCCGCCGCGTTCCTCGTACTCCTGGGCCTGCGTTAGGAACTCATCCAGGTTCGACTCGTCGTCGGTCGTGATGCCTCCGGCGAATTTGAGGAAGAGCCCCATCGCTGCCTTTGGATCCTGCGTCGCGAGCAGCCCGGCCCGGTCGGACGAGAGCTCGGCTTTGCGCGCCCACTCGAGAAGGGCGAGCTGAATGGGCAATGCAATGAGACCGAGCCCCGGGATGTTGTTGAACCCGATGTTGAGAATGATCAGCGCCAGCGTGGTGTAGGTCGCGTGTCCGCTCATCACGTGGCCGAGCTCGTGACCAAGGAGCACGCGGCGCTCGTCCCAGTCGAGCAAATCGACGGCCGCCGAATTGACGACGATGAACGGTTTGTCGAAGCCCACCGCCATCGCGTTGGCGATGGGCGACTGCGACACGAACAAGTCTGGACGATCGGGCCAATCCATGGTGTGCAGCACCTCGTCGAGCAACACGTTCAAGCGCGGACGTTGACGCGGTCCCACGCGCACGGCGTTGGCGGTGAACAGGCTGCGGACACCGCGCTCGCCCAACAGGCTCATCACCTTGCGAAGCACCTCGTCGAATCCGGGTAGCGCACGCAGCGTGTTCAATGCCGCGCGGTCGGCGGGGTGCTCCCACGACACGGGCGCGATCTGGATCAGTTGGTTAGGCATGGGCGGTCGCTCGTCGGAGGTCGCAGCTACGTGGCGAAAGCGTGATCGAGGTCCGCGATCAGGTCACCGATGTCTTCGACACCGCACGACAGCCGTACCATTCCCTCGGTGATACCGAGCTCGGCGCGGCGCTCAGGGGGCACGGACGCGTGCGTCATGGACGCCGGGTGGCTGATCAGACTCTCCACTCCTCCCAACGATTCCGCCAGCGAAAAGATTCTCGTCCGCTCCAGTACGCGCGCAGCGCGGTCGCGTGTGCCCAAGTCGACGGTGATCATACCGCCGAATCCGCGCATCTGCCGGCAGGCAAGCTCGTGTTGCGGGTGCGACCGGAGTCCCGGATAAATGACCCGCTCCATGCCGACGCGCTCCGCCAGCCAAGCTGCGACGCGGCGGCCGTTCTCGTCGTGCCTCGGCATGCGGAGATGAAGCGTCTTCGTGCCGCGCAGGGCCAGCCAGCAATCGAATGGGCCCGGGACGGCCCCAGAGGCGTTCTGGATGAATCCGAGGCGGTCGGCAAGATCGTCGTCGCGCAGCACGGCCATGCCGCCGATCATGTCGCTGTGCCCGTTGAGATACTTCGTAGTCGAATGAAATACGATGTCAGCACCGTGCTCGAACGGGCGCTGGAAGATCGGCGTGGCGAACGTGTTGTCGACGATGAGGAGCGCACCGGCGCGATGCGCCGCTTCGGCGGCGGCCGAGAGGTCGGTGATCCACATGAGCGGATTCGTCGGCGTCTCGACTAACACAGCCACGGTGCGCGGTGTGCACGCGTCGGCGATCCGTTGGGCATCGCGCGTATCGACATATGTGAACTGCAGCCCCAACTTTTGGAGCAGCTTGTCGAAAAGCCTGAACGTGCCGCCGTAGACGTTCCGCCCGCAGATGATGTGGTCGCCGGATTGGAACAATTTCATGATCGAGTCGACGCACGCCGTGCCGCTGGCGAAAGCGAACCCATGTCGCCCATCTTCAAGCGCGGCCACATTCCGCTCGAGCGCGTCACGCGTTGGGTTCCGGCTGCGCGCGTACTCGAACCCCTTGTTCTTGCCGAGCCCCTCCTGCACGTATGTCGACGTGAGATAGACCGGCGTCATGATGGCGCCGGCCAGTGGTTCCGGCCGCTGGCCGGCGTGGATGGCCCGCGTGCCCAACCCGGACTGCAAATCGTCGTCGAATATGCGCGTCATGCCAAGGCCCGTTGATCAGTTCGCGCAAGATAACTCCCCGAATCCAGTGACGCACGCCAACAGCGTGAACGGGACTCGCTGTCTCGTCGTCGACGACGAGCCGCGACTCCGTCAAGCGCTCGTGCGCCTCATGCAGGGCGCCGGCTACAAATGCTTCGAGGCCGGCTCTGCACAGGACGCATTGTCTCTTCTCGACCGCGAGCCGCTCGAGCTCGTGTTGTCCGACATGCGCATGCCGGGTATGGATGGCGCGTCGCTGCTCAGACGGATACGCGAACTACATCCCGACGTCGCGGTCGTCATGGTCACCGCCGTGGCCGAGGTGGAAGTGGCGGTGTCGTGTCTCGCGGCGGGTGCGATGGACTACATCACCAAGCCGTTCGTCTTCGAGGAAGTCAAAGCGCGCGTCACGCAGGCGCTCGAGAAGCGCCGGCTGCTGCTCGAGAATCGCGGCTATCAGGAGCGACTCGAGGAGCGGGTCAAAGCGCAGGCGCAGCGTCTCGAGGATCTGTTCCTCGCGAGCGTGCAGTCGTTAGCCGAAGCGCTCGAGCTCAAGGATCCGTACACGCGCGGGCACTCCATTCGCGTGAGCCGATACGCCGTCGCGATCAGCCGGATGCTCGGCATCGATCAAGCGACGATCCGGAACATCGAGTTGGGCGGACAGCTGCACGACATCGGCAAGATTGGCGTGCGCGAGGATGTGCTCAACAAGCCGGGTCCGCTCACCAAGGACGAGTACGAGCACATCATGACGCACCCTGTCCTCGGCTGGCGCATCCTGCGTCCGCTGCTCGGGGACAATTCCGTGGCGCTGAATATCGTGCGGTCGCACCACGAGCGGATGGATGGGAAGGGCGTGCCCGATGGGTTAGGCGGCAACGACATCGCGCGTGAAGCGCGGATCATTGCGGTGGCCGACGCGTTCGACGCGATGATGAGCCGCCGTCCGTACCGGAAGGGCCTCTCGTACGCCGACACGCTCGACGAGCTCAAGCGGATGTCCGGCACGCAGTTCGATGGCCAGGTCGTCGAAGCCTTTCTCGAGGCCGTGTCCACCGGCGCGATCGTGCTCGATCAGCGCGAATCCGTTCTCGACGCGAGCCACTCCGTGCGTCTCGCGAAGTCCGCCGGCTGATTGGCGGACAGCCGGCGCGCTGCCTAACGCAACGCCCTGTCGGATCCGACGACAATCGAAGGCGCAGCCACGCAGTGACGCGACACGCGCAACAGCCGCGGCGCGGTCACATCTCGTGTGGCGAATTCCGGTGCGACGGTCACCACCTGTGGCCGTCTCATCGTTATCCTTGTGGCGAACCGTTCGCGTACTTTTCCCCGGACCGTGACGGAGGTTACAGCGTGTACGAGGGTCTGATGGTTAGCGTTTCAGGAGTACGCGGGCGCGTCGGTGAAGCGCTCACGCCTGAGGTGGTGACGCGATTTGCGGCTGGCTTCGGGGCGTGGGCGAAGGCCAAGTGGTCCGCGGGCTCTCGCGCATCGGGACGCTGTCGCGTAGTGGTCGGACGCGACTCGCGTGTGTCAGGCCCGATGTTTCATCGCGCGACGGTTGCGGCGCTGCAATCGGTGGGATGCGATGTGATCGATGTTGGTCTCGCACCCACGCCTTCCATTCAACTCGCGGTCGAGCACCATCACGCCGCGGGCGGGTTGGCGATCACGGCAAGCCACAACCCGATCGAATGGAACGCGCTCAAATTCATCGGTCCCTCGGGACTGTTTTTGGACGCCACGGAAGGGGCGGAAATGCGCGGCGTCGTCGAGAGTACGGTTCCGCGCGCAACGTGGGATGCGCTTGGAGCAGTCCAGTTGGATGAGCAGGCGATCGAACGGCATCTCGACGCCGTGCTGTCGCTGCCGTTCGTGAAGGTCGATGCGATTCGCAAACGAAAATTCCGCGTTGCGCTCGACTGCGCACACGGCGCGGGCGGCGCGATCATTCCCGAGCTGTTGAGACGTCTCGGCTGCGAGGTGCACGCGATCAATTTGGAGACGGATGGGCGCTTCACGAGACCGCCAGAACCCATCGCGTCCAACCTGGGCGACTTGGAACGCCTCGTGCTGGAGTCGAAGGCCGACGTCGGTTTGGCAACGGATCCCGATGTCGATCGGTTGGCGCTCGTGTCTGATCAGGGCATCGCGATTGGAGAAGACTGGACACTCGCGCTGGCGGCCCGGCTTGTGCTCAAGTATCGGCGCGGTCCTGTGGTAGCGAACCTATCGACGAGTCGGATCGTCGATGACGTGGCCAAAGAGGCCGGTGCGCATGTGGTGCGGGCGCCGGTTGGCGAAGTCAACGTCGCCATGCGTATGCGGCGAGAGGGTGCAGCAATAGGGGGTGAGGGGAACGGTGGCGTGATTTTGACAGAAGTGCACTTAGGCCGGGACGCTCCGGTCGGTGTAGCAGTGCTGCTGCAAATGTTGCTGGAGGACAACGCGCCACTGTCGGCCGTGGTGGCCCGCTACCCTCGATACGTGATCGTCAAGGACAAGCTGGATCGGCCGAACGCACCCCTGGATGCGGTGTATGATGTGCTGCGGCAGGGGTTTAGGGACGCCGAGGCGGATACGCAGGATGGCCTGCGATTGTCGTGGGGGGATCGTTGGGTGCACGTGCGTCCATCGGGCACTGAACCGATTGTACGGGTGATTGCTGAAGCGCCGAACGCGGCGGCTGCCCGCGAGCTCGTGACGCGCTCGCGCGTTCCGTTGGACGCGTTAGGACGATGACTAACCGAGGCTCAACCACATGTGTGGAATAGTTGGGTATGTAGGACCGCGACTCGCGTCGCCCTTGCTGCTCGAGGGACTCAAGCGGCTCGAGTATCGGGGGTATGATTCGGCCGGTGTGGCCATCATGAACGGGAAGGGCGTCGAGACGAGGAAGGCACCAGGGAAAATCTCCGAGCTCGAAACCCTCGTGTCGGCCGCGCCGATCCACGGCACCCTCGGCATCGCCCACACGCGGTGGGCCACGCACGGTGCGCCGAATTTCTGCAATGCCCACCCGCACGTCTCGTGTAACAACGAAATCGCGGTCGTCCACAACGGCATCATCGAGAACGGATCGTCGCTCAGGCAGGCGTTGGAAGACGTCGGCCACACGTTCCGTTCCGAAACCGATACCGAGGTGCTCGCGCACCTCATCGAAGAGTTCTTCGACGGAAACCTCGAGGAGGCGGTGCTCGAGGCGCTGCGCAAGGTGGAAGGCACGTACGGTATCGCAGTCGTGTCGAGCCGCGACCCGAACAAGATCGTGGCGGCGCGGAAAGGCAGCCCGCTGCTCGTCGGGTTGGGCGAAGGCGAATACTTCGTGGCCAGCGACGTGTCGGCGATTCTTGCGCACACGCGCCAGGTCATCTATCTCGACGATGGCGACCTCGCGGTGCTGGAGCGCGACGGCTATCGCATCATCGACATGCAGGCCCTGCCGATGACGCGCGCGGTGAGCAGCATCGACTGGGACCTCGACATGATCGAGCGCGGCGGCTTTCCGCATTTCATGCTCAAGGAAATCTTCGAGCAGCCGACGACCATCGAGAACACCATGCGCGGCCGTCTCCTGGCCGAAGACGGCACCGCCAAGTTAGGCGGTATCAACCTGACCAACGAAGAGCTCCTCGAGTTCGACAACATCGTCATCACCGCCTGCGGCACGAGCTGGCACTCGGCGCTGATCGGCGAGTTCATGATCGAGGAGCTCGCACGCATTCCGGTCGAGGTGGAGTACGCGTCGGAGTTCCGGTACCGCAACCCGGTGATCGGCCCCAGGACGCTGTGCATCGTGATCTCGCAGTCCGGTGAGACGGCCGACACGCTGGCCGCCATGCGCGAGGCCCAGAAGCGGGGCGCCCGTGCGTTAGGCATCGTGAACGTCGTCGGCTCGACCATCGCGCGCGAGTCCGACGGCGGCATCTACATTCACGCCGGCCCCGAGATCGGCGTCGCGTCCACCAAGGCCTTCACGAGCCAGGTCATGGCCCTGGCGCTGTTCACGCTGCGCCTGGCGCGCCTGCGCGGGCTTCCTGCCGAAGAGGGACGCCCCATCGTCGAGGCGCTGCAGAAGCTCCCGGCCCAGATCAAGGACGTCCTCGACCGTGCCGAGGAGATCGAGAGCATCGCCGAAGAGTTCAAGGACGCGGCGAACTTCCTGTACCTGGGCCGCGGCTACAACTTCCCGGCCGCTCTCGAGGGCGCGCTCAAGCTCAAGGAGATCAGCTACATTCACGCCGAGGGCTATCCCGCGGCGGAAATGAAGCACGGTCCCATCGCGCTGATCGACGAGAACATGCCCGTGGTGTTCATCGCGCCGCACGATTCGGTGTTCGACAAAGTCGTGTCGAACGTGCAGGAGGTGAAAGCGCGCGGCGGACGGGTGATCGCGCTCACGAGTCGTTCGGAGCAGTCGCTCGCGGGCAAGATCGACTACGAGATTCGCGTACCTGAAACGATCGACATGTTCACGCCGATCCTCGCGGCGGTACCGCTGCAGCTGCTGGCGTATTACATCGCCGTCAAGCGAGGGTCGAACGTGGATCAGCCGCGCAACCTCGCCAAGTCGGTGACGGTCGAATAGGGCCAACGCGCTTGGGCGCCGGATGCCGGCGCCCAAGCCTCCATCGCGGACAAGCTCCAGCATGCACTATGTCGTCACCGGAGGCGCGGGCTTCATCGGCTCGCACCTCGTGGAACATCTCGTGACCGCCGCCGGCGGCCATCGCGTCACGGTGCTCGACAACTTTTCCACCGGCAAGCGCGAGAACCTGGCGCCGTGGCTCGATCGGATCCGCGTGGTCGAGGGATCGGTCACCGATCCTGACGCGTGCCGCGAAGCGATCGCCGGAGCGGATTTCGTGCTGCACCAGGCTGCACTGCCCTCGGTGCCGCGATCGCTGCGCGATCCCGTGGCCTCGCACGAAGCCAACACTACAGGAACGCTCAACGTGCTCATCGCGGCGCGCGACGCACACGTCAAGCGCGTGGTGTACGCGGCATCGTCCTCGGCATATGGCAACACGGCCGAGCTCCCCAAGCGCGAGGACATGCTGCCGCGTCCGCTGTCACCGTACGCTGCCGCGAAGTACGCCGGCGAGCAGTACTGCCGCGCGTTCCACGCGTCGTTCGGCGTGGGGACGATCGCGCTGCGGTACTTCAACGTATTTGGCCCGCGCCAGGACCCCGCGTCGCAGTACGCGGCGGTGATCCCCAAGTTCATCGTGTGTGCGCAGGCGGGCCAATCCCCCACGATCTTCGGCGACGGCGAGCAGACGCGGGACTTTACGTTCGTCCGGAACGTCGTCCGCGCCAACCTGCTGGCGTGCGAGGCGCCGTCGGCTGCGTTAGGCGAAGCGTACAACGTCGGGTGCGGCGAGCGCGTGAGCGTGAACGCGCTCTGGCATCGGATCCGCGACATGCTCGGTGCGACGGTCGAGGCGCGATACGAGGCCTCGCGCACGGGCGACGTGCGCGATTCCCTCGCGTCGCTCGACCGCGTGCGCGCCATGCTCGGCTATGGGCCGGTGGTAGCGCTCGACGATGGATTGCGCGAGACCGTGCGGGCGCTCACCGGGCGGGAACCGGCCGCGGCAGGATCGGCCGCGGCCGTGAGCCGCTGACCCCACACCCGGCGCATGATTCGTGCGCGTGCTGATCCAGCGCGTCTCCCGCGCCGAAGTCCGCATCGACGGACGCATAGCCGGCCGCATTGGCGCCGGCTTCTGTCTTCTGGTAGGCTTTACGCACGGCGACACCGATGAACACGTCGCCTGGATGGCCGACAAGGTCATCGGCCTGCGCCTGTTCGCTGACGAAGACGGGAAAATGAATCGTGCGTTGTCCGAAGTCGACGGAGGCGCGCTCCTCGTGGTGTCGCAATTCACACTCTACGGCGACGCGCGCAAAGGGCGGCGACCGAGTTTCGTGGATGCGGCGCGGCCCGAGACGGCGATCCCGCTCTACGAGCGGTTCGTGTCGCTGCTGCGCGAAACGGGCGTGCGCGTGGAGACGGGTGAGTTCGGCGCCATGATGGAGGTCGATCTGGTGAACGACGGGCCGGTGACGCTCTGGTTGGAGCGTTGAGCGTGCAGGTCGTGCTCGCGTCGGCGTCGCCCCGGCGCCATGAGTTGTTAGGCATGATCGGCATCGCGCACGAGGTGGACCCCGCGGACATCGACGAATCGGTGCGCGCCGGCGAGTCCGATACGGACTACGCGTTGCGCTTGGCGACGGAGAAGGGTGTTGCCGTGGCCGCGCGTCACCCGGATGCGTTAGTCATCGCCGCCGATACCGTCGTCGTCGTGGACGGTCGCATCTTCGGGAAGCCGGTGGACGGGGCAGACGCGTGCCGGATGCTGCGGGTGCTGAGCGGACGGACGCACGTGGTGCACACGGCGGTGGCGGTGGTGCGCGATGCGGGGCGGCGTGTTGAATCGGAGGTGGAGTCGACGCGCGTGACCTTCCGCGAGCTCGACGACGGCGAGGTCGCGGCGTACGTGGCGACGGGCGAGCCAATGGACAAAGCCGGGGCGTACGGCATTCAAGGCTACGGCGCGACGATCGTGGAACGCGTCGAGGGCGACTACTTCACGGTGATGGGCCTGGCCCTGCGACAGCTGGTATCGCTCCTGGAGCGCGTGGGCGTGCCATACCGGTTTCACGCGCTCGAGGCGGGTCCGGCGTGACGGCCCCCGACGCGACATTCGATGCTCCGTTAGGCAGCTGCCCGCTGTGCACGTCGCCCGATGTGCGCGGGTTCGATGTCGACTACCGCGGCACGTACATCTCGCGGTGCCGCGGGTGCGGCGTCAGGTTCATGAATCCGCAATACACCGACGCCTATCTCGCCGCGTACTACGCGAGCTACGTCCCCGAGGGGCCAAGGACCCCCGAGGCGCGGGCGTTCCGCCTCGCGCAGAAGACGGCCAACATCGAGCTGCTGGAGCGGTACATGCCGCCGGGCCGGCTGTTCTCGGTGGGCTCGGGCGACGGAGTGGAGCTCGCGGTGGCCAAGTCGCGCGGCTGGACCGTCGAGGGATACGACGTGGACGAAGCGACGACGCGCCGCGTGGCGCAGCAGGTGAGCGCGCGTATTCACACGGGCGATCTGTTCACGCTGCCGCTCGAGTGCGGGGCGTACGATTGCGTGTACCTGGACCAGGTGCTGGAGCACCCGAAGCAGCCGGCGCGCTACATCGAGCTGGCGCGGCGGCTGCTCAAGCCGGGCGGCATTCTCTACCTGGGTGTGCCGAACATCGAGTCGCTCTCGTCGCGCGGCAAGTACGTGTTAGGCAGACTCGGATTGAGCCGGCGCCGCGGGCGGTTCTACGACACGTTCCACCACTTGTTTTATTACGCGCCGTCGACACTGCCGCGATTGTTGGAGCAGCGGTTCGGCTTCCGCGTGGTCACAGTGTTAGGCGACCCCAAACCGCGCTCGCATCCGACGGTGGCGACCCGCATGTGGGACCGCGCGATGCGGCACGCCCCGTGGTTCGATTCGACATTCGTGATCGTGGCGCGGCCGAGCTGAGCCGGTTAACGGCCGGGCGCGTACACGTCGCGCCAGCGGTCCACCGCGTCGAGCACCTCTCCAACGGCGATGCGTCGCATGCGACCGGGGCGCCGATCGGTGCAGAACGCGCCGTCGCGGGTGGTCTCGCCGTAGGCGCTCACGACGAGGTCCTGGAATCGGCGGTACGGGCCGTGGCGCAGCGGGTTGGTGTACCCGATGAGACTCACCACCGGCCTGCCTAACGCAACGGCCATGTGCAGCGGACCGGTGTCGAGCGAGATCACGAGCGCGGACGCGTCGAGGATGGCCGTTAGGCGCGGCAGGCCGCTGTCGAGCGCCGACACCGTATGCGGTGCCCCGGCAAGAATGGCGCGCTCGACCGCTTCCTCGCGCGGCGTGCGGGCCCCCACGATCACCGGCGCGAGACCATACCCGTTGTACAGGATGCGCGCCAGCTCCGCCCAACGATCGGGGAGCCAGTCCTTCTCCGGGCGGCTCGAACCGATCACAAGCGAAGCGATCGGACGGTCGAAGTCCGATACGAACTCGCGCTGCCACGCCCGCTCGGCGCCCCGCGGACCCAGGCGCCATTCCATGGGTTCGGCCCGAACACGGAGCGCCGTGAGGAACTCCAGGTACTCATCTTGAACATGCCGCCGCGGGTTCGCCGGCAGGTGCGCGTTCGTGAACAGCCAGTTGAGGTCGCGCGCCCGCGCGCGGTCGAAGCCGAGCCGGATGGGAGCGCGCGTGAAGGTGGTGAGCACACCAGCCTTGATGTAGTCCTGGAGCGCCAAGGTGATGTCGAACTCTCGCGCGCGCAACGCGCGGCGCGCGTCGAGAAAGCCGCGCCACCCGTGCGAGCGCTCGACGACGATGATGTCGTCGACCGATGGGTGGCCGCGAACCAATGTTGCCGGCCCCGGCTGCAACAGCCACGTGATGCGGCGCGTTGGGTCGTCGCGCTTGAGCGCGTTCACCACGGGGAGCGCGTGCACCACGTCGCCGACGGCGCTCAACAGCACGATGCACACGCGCCGCAGATCGTGCGGTGCGGGTGGTTCGAGTTGGACGAGCTCGGGGGCGCGTGTCATCGGCAGGCAAGGAAATGTTATATTGGCCACCGTCTCGGGCAACGTGAATGGCACCTCGACCACCGCAGCGGGTTCTGCTCATCCAGCTTCGCCGATTGGGCGATGTCGTGCTGTCCACTGCGTTACTGGAGGACTTGCGGCGCGCGTTTCCGGATGCGCAGCTCGACTACCTCGTAGGCCAGGAGGCGGCGCCGCTCGTTGCCGGCCATCCGCTCGTCCACGAGCGCATCGTATTCGACCCGAATCGCACGCTGGCGATGTGGCGCGAGATTCGCGCGCGGCGCTACGACTGGGTGGTCGACCTGCAAGGCAGTTTGCGCACGGCGATGCTCACGCGTGCATCGGGCGCTCGGGTGCGGCTCGGATGGCACATCGGCGCATGGCGGCTGTTCTATACACAAGCGCGGTCGCGCGTTGGGCGAATGGAATACGTGCCGCGGCAACGCGCGCGTCTGCTCGAGGATGCCGGCGTGTCGCTCGATACGGACACGCCATCGCATCCGCGCATCCATTTATCGGAGGAGGAGCGGTTGCGCGGCGAGCGCGATGCGCGAAGCGCGGGTGCCGTGCCGGATGCGCGTCGGGTGGGGATGTTGCTCTCCACACGGGAGCCGGCGAAGGACTGGAGCATCGAGGAATTCGGCGCGGTGGCGGGCGTCCTCCTGCGCGAGGGCGTCTCGGTGCTCATCTTTCAGTCGCCCGAAGACGCCCGGTTGGTCGCGCGCATGCGCGTGCTCGCGCCGGGCGTGGTGGTGCTGCCGGTGATGGATGTGCGGCGCGTGGCCGGCGTGATGGCGGGATGTTGCGTGTTCGTGTCCGGTGACACCGGCCCGGCGCACATGGCCGATGCGTTGGGCGTACCGCGCGTGACGCTGTTCGGGCCGACGTCGCCCGTGTCGTGGACATCCGGTTCGGCGACGACGGTCGCGATTTCCGGGCCTAACGCACGCATCGTCCCGCTGCGCGACCGCGCGGAGCGGCACGCGGCGGGTGAGCAGTTCATGGCGGGCATCGGAGCGGAGCAGGTGGTGGCCGCCGTCCGAAAGCTGCTCAACGATTTACCGTGTCCCGGGGTTGCATGAGCGACAGCATTGGCGATCTGGTTGCGCGCTTGGCGCGTACGAACGTCGAGTTGTGGCACGAGGAAGACAAGGCGCGATCGATCGACGACCACGCTGTGGCGGCGGCGAAGCGCACGATCGACACGCTCAACCAGCGGCGCAACGACTTGATCGAGCGCATCGACGCCGAGGTGATGCGCGTGGTGCGCGACGCGGGGCCGGCGCGTGGCTGAAACAGTCGGATCGCTGGCCGACAAGCTCAGCATCATGGAGCTCAAGATCTACCACATGCGCGAGCAGGCCGAACGCGTGGATGCAACGGCCGAGTTCCGGGCGCAGTGCGCGGATCGTGTGCGTGTGCTCGAGCAGCAGCGTGACGATCTGTCGGCCGAGCTCTCGGCGCTGCTGGCGGGTCTCGCGAGCGGGACGGTCGTGCCCAAGGTCTATCGGCAGTTCAAGATGTACAACGATCCGGCGTACCGGCGGGGCGGCGGAGAACGTTAGGCAGAGGAACCGCTCGCTGGCGCTCGCTTCGCTCAGCGCGTGTCAGCGCGCGCTTCGCTTGCCGAGGCCCACCTCTCGACCTTCGCGAGTACGTCATCCACCTGGATCCGCCGCATCCGGCCGTAGCGGTGCGCGGGCGAGATCGGATAGTTCTCACCCGGATCACCGTACGCGTCGATGATGAGGTCGTGGAACCGGCGGTACGGCCCGACGCGCTTGGGGTTGTTGTAGCCCATCAAGCTGATCACGGGACGGTCGAGCGCAACGGCCATGTGCAGCGGGCCGGTATCGAGCGAGATCACGAGCTCCGACGCGTCGAGCAGCATCACCAGGTCGCGCAACGGGATGCCCAACGTGGAGTACGGGCGGTGGCGGGCGCGGGCGGCGATCTCGCGCTCGGTGGCGCGCTCGCGCTCGGCGGATCCGCCGGCCAGCACGGGCACGAGCCCCCAGCGCTCGGCCAGCGCGTCGCACACGGCGGCCCACCGGTCGGCGGGCCATTCCTTCTCGGGGTGGCTGGCGCCGATGACGAGCGTGGCCAGCGGCCGGCCTAACGGAGCGATGAGCGCCTGTTGCCGGTCGCGCTCGGCCGGCCACGGGCCGAGCTCCCAGCCCACGGGATCGGCCGGGATGCCTAACGCGGTGAGAAACTCGAAGTACTGGTCCTGCACGTGCTGCGGCGGGTGCGGCGGAATGCGCCGCGTCGTCACCAGCCAGTTGAGGTCGCGTGCCCGCGCGCGGTCGAAGCCGAGCTTCACGGGCGCTGGGGCGAGCGCCGTCACCAGGCTGGCCTTGGCGTAGACCTGGAGGTCGATGAGCAGGTCCAACGATTGCGCGGCCAGTGCGCGCCGGACGTCGAGCAGGCCCCGCACACCGCGGCCCTTGTCGAACACGATGATCTCGTCGACCGATGGATGACCGCGCACGAGCGACGCAGGTCCGGGCTGCAACACCCACGCGATGCGACACGAGGGCTCGTGCCGCTTGAGTGCCGTTACCACCGGCAGCACGTGTACCGCATCGCCGATCGCGCTCATCATCACGATGCCGATGCGGCGTCCACTCATGATCGCGGCTCTCGCACCAAGACGACCTCGCGCATCGCTTTGGGCGCCGCGCACTCGTCGAACAACGCATCGATGGACGCGACCGGCTGCCGTTCGACGTGTTCGCCGGCCAGAACGTACACGTGCGTGAAAAGATCGCTCACGGTGCGAAGGTACGAGGCACGCGTGGCACCGGAGCGCAGGATGCCATACGGCCAGAACTCGGACACCACCGGAATGCCGCGGCCGATGGTCTCGCGCGCGCCCTCGAAGAACTGGCCTTCGTGCCCCTGGATGTCGAGCCAGATGAGACGCACGTCCGATGCGTCGGCGGGGTGGTCGGCGAGCACGTCGTCCAGCCGGCGGACGGGCACGCGAACCGTGGCGCGCCGGTCTTCGTGCCACGCGCCCGTCGGCGTTCCGTTAGGCGAGCGGAGCCGGTTGTCCCCCGAGTTGTACTCGGACAGCTCGAGGTCCATTTCGCCGTCGCTCGACGAGAGCGCGACGGGCTGGCGCAAAATGCTGCCGGTTAGGCCGTTGTGCGCGATATTGAGGTCGAGTAATCGCAGGTTGGACGGCGCGGGCTCGAACGCGATCGCGCGTGCGCACCAGCCGTGTCGCACGAGCGCGATGCAGATCATCCCGATATTGGCGCCGACGTCGAGCAGCGTGCCGCCGCGCGCGAGCCAGCCGTCGCGCTCGAGCACGGCCATCGCGCGTTCGATGTAGCGGCGCTCGTACGCGCGCTGCACGTACAGGTACTTGCCGATGAGCTTGTCGCGGCTGTCGAACGTGAGGCGGCCGTTCCAGGTATCGACGGTGACGTCGCGTCGTTTTCCGGCGTACAGCATCTGCCAGCGCAGCTTGCCCGCCAGGAGGCCCGGGTGCGCGACGTATTGCGTTAGGCGCATGCCGACTCAGACCGTGGCAGCCCGGGGCGGCTCGGCCGACTCCCCCGGCTCCTCCAGCGCGCTGGACGTTGCGGCGAGGTGGTGTGCCGTCGCGGCGAGCCAGCCGATGTCGGTCTCGGCCAGGTCGACCGAGGTCGAGCGGCGCCATTTCCGCGCCGAGCGCGAGAGGCGGGCGATGTTGCGTTCGGTGACGCGGGCCGAGCCCGGCCGGTCGAACCAAATCCGGTCCACGTCCAGGACGTACGCGACCATTTCACCGGTCGCCGATCGCTGCACCAGGATGTTCTTGATGTTGAGGTCGGGGTGGCGCGCGCCCGCGAGCGTGAGCTCGGCGATCAGTTGTGCGACGGCCGCGAGCACGGCGCGGCGGCGGTCCTCGGACATCGGCTCGGCGAGCACCGCCGCGAGGTCGGCCGACCCCGGGATCTCACGCGTGACGACGTCGGCGCGACGGAGCAC
>DATJET010000043.1:0-57148 GCA_035496295.1 Gemmatimonadaceae bacterium | reverse complement strand
ACGTTGTAATCCTGCGAGGTGCGCGGGGCCAAATCCGTGTTGAGCTTTGTCACGAGCAGCGTGCCCTGGTGTTTCGCTGCCACCTCGTCCAAGAGCGGCGCCATCATTTTGCATGGACCGCACCAATCGGCATAGAAGTCGACCAACACCGGGACCTCGGTCTCGGCGATCGTGCGTTGGAACGATTCGTCATCGATGGCGAGGGGTCGATCGAGGAGGAGCGGGCGCGCGCACTGACCGCACTTCGGGCGATCGCTGACGCGCGCTGCGTCCACGCGGTTCCACGTACGGCAGAACGGACAGCGGACGGTGAGATGTCGCGTCGACGGCGTGGCGTTGGTAGGTGGCGTGCTGGTCATCGGTGCGATCCCCGGTCGAGGCCCACGCGAAACGTAGACCGCTCGATCGAACGGTGGAAGCACGCTCTGGCCGCCCTGCCGGTGCGATTTTATCTTTCTCGGGCATCGGGGCGTTAGCTCAGTTGGGAGAGCATTCGGTTTGCAACCGAAAGGTCGCGAGTTCGAGCCTCGCACGCTCCATCGCCGATTCACCGCAGGCCTGGCGGATGCGCACACCGCCGGGCCTGTTGTGTACGGTTCCGCCTCTCTCTCGCGTCGTGGAGGACGTCCGCTGATCCGACACAGGAGCAACCGGCGATCGCGTCTCGGACGCATCGCATCGTTCGTCGTGCTGCTGATCGTCGGCCTCGCGATTCCGCGCTCGGCATTCGCGCACCTGGTGCTCGTCTCGAGCGCTCCACCTGCCGGCTCGACACTCGCCGCTGCACCTTCCGCCGTCGGCCTTTCGTTCAGCGAAGATCCGCAGCTCGGTGCCACGCGCATTGAAGTCGTGAATGCTGCCGGAACCCGAGTGGATTCGGGCACGCCACGCCTCGTTCAAATTCCCAAGCATACGCTCGAGGTTGCACTCCGAGGTTCGCTCGCGCCCGGCAAGTACGCGGTTCGCTGGCGCGCCACGTCGGACGACGGCCATCCTGCTCACGGCGCATTCACGTTCACGATCAGAGAAGGCGCTGTCGCTGCGTCGGCCGCAGCTCCGCCTGCAGCCGCGGCCGAGACTGCATCGCACGCCGCCACGCCGATGGCCATGGACACGACCGAAGCGGGCGGCTTCGACGTCGAGTCGCCGCTGTACGTGATCGTGCGCTGGCTGGGCTTCGTGGCGATGCTTGCGTTAGTCGGGTCGATCGTGCTCGCGCGGTGGGTGACGCCGCGCGCCACCCCCGGCCGTCCCGAGCTGGCGCGACGCGTCGACGCCAACGCGCTCGTCGTGTTTCGAATGGCGACGGCGCTGCTCTTGATCGACGCCGCCGTACGACTCGCCGCACAGGTTGCCGCGCTCCGCGGCAACCCGCCACTGCCGGTCGACGTGCCCGCGATTGTGACGACGACCGTCTGGGGCTGGGCGTGGTTGTTCGAGGTGGCGGCCGCCATCGTCGCGATCGTGGCCGCGCTCAAAGGCGGCGCCGCGCGCTGGCACGTGGCGGAAGCCGCGGCGTTGGTGCTCGCGCTCTCGTTCGCGTTCAGCGGACACGCGGCCGCGGCGACGCATCTGCGCGCGCTCGCGGTGTCGTCCGACGCGCTCCACATGCTGGCCGCCGGCTCCTGGTTAGGCACATTGTTAGGCGTGGCGATCGTCGCGATGCCGGCGTGCCTGGCGCAGGAGGGGGGCACGCGTGGGCCGGCCGCGGCGGGTTTCGTTCACGCGTTCTCGCCGGTGGCGCTGACGTCCGCCGGCGTCCTCGTCGCGACCGGCGCTGTGGCCGCGTGGCTGCACCTGGGCAGCTGGCACGCGTTCGTCGACAGCGACTACGGACGCACGCTGCTCATCAAACTGGCGCTGGTGGCGACGGTGGTGGCGTTGGGTGCCATCAACTGGCGCATCATGCGGCCTGCGTTAGGCACCGAGGCCGCGGCGCGGCGCCTGCGCCGCTCCGCGGCCCTGGAGCTCGTCGCCGCGGCGGCCGTGCTCGCGGCGACCGCTGTGCTGGTCGCCTCGAGCCCGCCCGCCGACATGCCCGGCATGGGCGCCGCTCAGCCGGCGGTCGCGCCCGCCGCGACCGCGGCGTCCGCGCCCGCCGACGGAATCGCGATCCGCGCCCGCGTCCCGCACGACGACGGCACGTAAGACAACGAGCCCCCCAGCTCGTTCTGCACCACCGCCCGCACGATCACGAGTCCGCTCCCGCTCCCTGCGTGACTCGGCATGCCGCACCCGTCGTCCGTCACATCCAGCTCCACCGCGTTCGTGCACTGACGAATCGTGACGTCCACCGTGCGCGCGTCGGCGTGCTTCAGCGCGTTCGTGATCAATTCGTTGAGCACGATCGCGACGGCGCTCGCGCTCCGCGCGGGCAGCGTCGCGCCGCCGTTCACGTCGCACCGCACGCGATCGCCGGCGCCGAAGACATCGAGTGCGCCATTCGCAACCGCGCGGGCAAGCGACGCCAGCTCCACTTCACTCGCATGCGGCAGCAGGGAGTCTTGCAGCGCAGCCATGCTGCGCAGCCGCGCGATCGCGACGTCGAGTGCCTCGGGCAGCCCGCGCGGCGGGACGCGGTGCCGCTCCAATACGAGCAACGCCTGAATCGCCGCGAGATTATTTCGCACGCGATGCTGCAGCTCGCGCAGCAACAGCGCCGTCGCTTCGGCGTCGCGCCGCGCGCGCTCGTAGAGACGGCCGTTCTCCGCCGCGAGCTCCGCCAGCGTCGTGCTCAATCGAACCATTTCTCGCTCGGCGTGCCGGATCCGCACGAGCTCTTCGACGCGATCGGCGACATCGGCGGCCGGCGTCGATGCGCGCAACCACACATCGGGCGCTGCACCGTTAGGCCGCTCCCGCGGCGCGGCTGTGAGCGCGACGATCGGCAAGAGCGGCATCTGGAACCGGGTCTTGAGCCGCCGCGCGATGGGCAGCACAATTGGACGAGGAGCCGCGACGATCACCGCTTCCACGTGCTCGTCTACGGAATCCACTGCGTCGGCCGTGGACGCGTGCGCGACGCGAAAGTCGAGTCGCTCGAGCGCCCGCGCCAAGGCACGCGTCGTTGCTGCGGCGCGCGCGTGCGGTTTGGGCGGAGCTACGATGACGATGCGCGGTTCGGACATGTCTACACTCGCTATTCGACCACGCGAACCGGGAAGAACGGACTCGCAGGAGTTAGGGGTCCGTGTCTTGCAGGCTGCGACTCAACTCAAGATGACACGACGGAGTCACCATTGCCATCGCCGCTACGAATCTTGATCGCCGAGGATGAGAGCGTCACGGCGCTTGGCCTCGAACAAGACCTGCGCTCGCTCGGCCACAGCGTGATCGGCATTGCCGCCGATGGCGTGACCGCGGTGTCGATGGCGCGCACCCTGAGCCCCGATCTCGTACTGCTCGACGTGCGAATGCCGCACCTAACGGGCTTGGAAGCGGCGGAACGCATACATCGCGACCGCCCGGTGCCAATCATCATTGTCACCGCATACAGCGACGCCGAGACACTGGGACAGGCATCCGCGTTGCCGGTGTTTCATTATTTGGTAAAGCCGGTAACGGCTGCCCAACTGAGCGCCGCCATCGCGATCGCGGAAGCGCGTCACGAAGAGTGGATGAAGCAGCGGCACGAGTCCGACGATCTGCGCAAACGACTCGAGGATCGCAAAGTCATCGAGCGCGCTAAGGGAATTCTCATGGAGCGCGACTCGATCACCGAGAGCGCAGCGTATAAAGTGCTCCAGCGCACGAGTCAGAGTCGCAACATGACGATGGCGGAGTTGTCGCGCAGCTTGCTCGCCGCCGAAGAATTGATCCGGCCGCCGTCGAGCGGCGCGTCGAGTCCCGCTCGCACCGAGTCGCGCCGAGATGCGACGCGAGAGCCGCCGCGTCGCGAAGGTATCTGACGATCGACACGTGGTTGCCGGTCATCTCGCGCCGCTCTAGCTTGCGCGCACTCGACCAACGGAGGAACCGCTCCGATGTCCGCACCAGCTCCATCCGCTACGACGGGATCGATCCCGGCGGTCGGCGACGTTGCACCCGACTTTACCGCTGATTCGACGGCTGGGTCGCCCGTTTCGCTATCGTCGTTTCGCGGCAAGAAACGCGTGCTCATCGCGTTCTTCCCGCTGGCCTTCACGAGCACGTGTACGGCCGAGCTCTGCGATCTGAGCGACGACTTCGATCAATTCACCGGCAACGATGTGGTGGTGCTGCCGATCAGCGTCGACTCCGTGCCGACGCTTCGCGAATTCAAAGCGAAGCACAACATGCGCGTCGACCTGTTGAGCGACTTCAAGCGCGACATCTCGCGTGCGTACGGCGTCTTGATCCCCGATCGCTTCTACGCGAACCGCGCGTACTTTCTGGTCGGCACCGATGGCCGCATCGCGTGGCGGCACATCGAAGACTCGCCGGGACACAAGCGGACCAACGACGAGATCCTAACGCAAATCGCCGCCACAGCCTGAGCCGCGGCGGCGACGTACGCCGACGGGAGGCTACCGGCGCGATTCGTTAGGCACCTGTTCCGATCCGCTCGCTGCCATGCGGTCCGCGGACGACGTGGACGAGCTCGCGGCGTGCGAGCTCCGGACGACAGGCTCACGCGACGGCGCGGACGTCGTGTCCTTGTCGGTCTGGCCGGCGATCTGGATTTTCCGCGGCTGCGGCAGCGCGGCCTTCGGAATGTCGACCGTCAACACGCCGTCGTGGAACGACGCTTTGATCTGCGACTCGTCCACGCCTGCCGGCAGCTGGAACGAGCGGAAGAACGAGCCGTAGCTGCGTTCGACCATGTGATAGCGGTCTCTCTCTTCGTCGGTGCGCTCCGAGCGCTTCTCGCCCGTAATCGAGAGCACGCCATTCTCGACGTTGACTTCCACGTTTTCCGGCTTGATGCCGGGGAGCTCGACGTCGATCGCCAGCGACTTGTCGGTTTCTCGGACATCGACGGCGGGCGACCAACGGGCGTTGGTCGAGCCAGCCATATCGTCGAAGAGCCGGTCGATTTCACGGCGGAGTCCGAACAACGGCCGCATTTCGCCGCCGAAGAACGGAACGAGTGCGCTTCCATGGTACGCCATAGCAATTCTCCTGGGTTCGAGGTGGCGATGCCCCGGAGGGCAACCGCCGTACCGGAATTTCTTGCCGAATTTGACCCGTTTCGCTGCCTGGCTGACAGCCAACTGTCGAATCCGCAGCCAGATGAATGAGGAAGACTTCTTCGGTCATCTTGTCCGGCGATGGGTCTTGGACTTAGGTTAGAGGGTCCCGCCTATTCGAGGATCCGTGCCTCGTCAGCCACGTGTGGCGCCGTCGGATGCTCTAGTCGAAAGCCCATGCAGTGAGCTTCTGCTTCTGATCGCCTCGCTCGCTGAGCGATTGGCGACGGGAGCAGCGGCTTCGGCGCTCGCCGACCCTCTCGATGATCTTCTCGAGACATTACGCGCCGGTCTCGACTTGGATGAGTGCTCGCTGTGGCGGGTGCCCGCCGACTCGGCCGATGAGTGTGCCGAGCGACTCGCACGCGCGGGCGGCGGCACCATAGAGGTGACAGCCGATCAATTGCCCGCGCCATACGGCAGGCGCGACGGTCATGCCGATGCGATCGTGCTCACGCCGCTCGCCGCTTCCGACGGCGATGGAACCGGCGGCACGCTGGTCACGGTCCGTCGCATACCGATATCGGCGCTCGAGCGGACGGTCCTCACGACCGCCGGATTCCTGGTTGGATCGGCGCTCGCCGCCGATGAGAGCGCGCGTCGCGCGGCGGAAGCCGTCGTGGAGCGGACGCGGCAGATCGACGAGCAGCGCCGATTCATCGAGCGCATTGTCGACTCGCTGCCGGTGGGACTCTACGTGGTGGACCGCGAGTATCGCGTACATGCGTGGAACCGGAAGCGCGAGACCGGACTGCAGGGTGTGTTGCGCGAGGAGGCGTTAGGCAGGACGATCTTCGAGATCCTGCGGCGCCAGCCCGCCGACATGCTGCGCCAGGAGTTCGACGAGGTGTTCCGCAGCGGCGCGATGACGCAGTTCGAGATGGCGTCGAACGCCGCCGGCGAGCTGCGCACATATCGTGTGTCGAAGATCCCGATGCGCATCAACGACGCGGCGGTGACGCACGTGATCACCATCGGCGAGGACATCACCGAATGGAAGCGCGCCCACGAGCGGGTAGCCCAGGCGCAGCGGTTGGCTGCGTTAGGCCAGCTGTCGGCGGGCGTGATGCACGAGATCAACAACCCGCTGGCCACGATCGCCGCCTGTGCCGAGAGTCTGGCGCTGCAGCTCAACGAGAGCGACGCGCCCACGCCGCTGCGCGAGGCGATCGCCGAGTACACGCACATCATCGATCACGAGGTGCACCGCAGCAAGCGCATCGTGGATGGGCTGCTCGACTTCAGCCGTCCGCGCGGCGACGCGCGCGAGCCGGTGGATCCGAACGAAGTCGTCGAGCACACGCTGTTCCTGCTCAAGCATCATCCGCGCTTCAAGCACGTGCGGGTGGACGCGTCGCTCGAGGCGGACATCGAACCGCCCGTGTACGGCAGCCGCGAGCAGTTGGCGCAGGTGCTCATGGCGTTGCTGCTCAACGCGAGCGACGCCATGGACGGAACAGGCCGCGTGGCGATCCGCAGCCGCAATGACGCACCGGACGCCGGCGTGGTGATCGAAGTGGAGGATCAGGGACGCGGGATCGCGGGCAGTGAGTTAGGCAGGTTGTTCGAACCGTTCTACACGACCAAGTCACCGGGCCGGGGCACCGGTCTCGGATTGTCCATCTGCTACGGCATTGTCGCCGATCACGGAGGGCGGATCGAAGTGGACAGCCAGCTCGGTGTGGGCAGCACGTTCCGCGTGCACTTGCCCGCGGGTCAGGCCAAACCGACGACGGACGGCCAGGGCAAGGAGAAAACGACATGAGAGGCGATGCACGGATCAAGGTTCTGATCGCGGAAGACGAGCCGAACCTCGGCGCACTCTTGGAGAAGTTTCTGGCCGGCCGCGGTCACGATGTGCGGACGTTCACCGATGGACGGGCGGCGCTCGACGCGCTGCGTGCGGAGGCGTTCGATGTGGCGCTGCTTGACATCGTGATGCCGGAGCTCGATGGGCTCGAGGTGCTGCGACAGGTGCGCGAAGATGTGTCGCCGCCAGAGGTCATCATCATTACCGGCAACGGCACGATCGAAACGGCGATCAGCGCGATGAAGCTTGGCGCGTACGACTATCTCAGCAAGCCGTATCGCATGGCGGAGATCGAGGTGCTCGTGCGCCGCGCGTGGGAGAAGCGCCAGCTGTCGATCGAGAACACGTTGTTGCAGTCGCGGCTCGCTCGCGCGGATGCCGCGCCGGAGGTGGTGACGCAATACGCGCCGATGCAGGCGGTGCTGGCGCTCGTGGAGCGCGTGGCCAAGAGCGATTCGGCGGTGCTCGTGTCGGGCGAAAGCGGAACCGGCAAGGAGCTCATCGCGCACGCGCTGCACCAGCTGTCACACCGCGCGGCCGGTCCGTTAGTCGACGTGAACTGCGCGGCGATACCCGACGACTCGTTGGAGAGTGAGCTGTTCGGGCACGAACGCGGCGCGTTTCCGGGCGCCGTGGCGCGGAAGCTCGGCCTGTTCGAGCTGGCGTCGGGCGGCACCATCTTCATGGATGAAATCGGAGCGCTGGACCAACGGCTGCAAGGCAAGTTGCTGCGAGCGCTCGAGTTGGGCAGCTTTTATCGGGTAGGCGGAACGCAGAAGGTCCACACGGACCTGCGTGTGGTGGCCGCCAGCAACCAGGACCTGGCGCAGCGCGTGGCCGACGGAACCTTTCGCAGCGATCTGTACTATCGCATCAATACGATCAGCATCACGCTGCCGCCGCTGCGCGAGCGGACAGTGGACGTCCCGCTGCTCGCGAATCATTTTCTGACGCAGTTCGGCGGGCCGTCGGCGCCCACGTTGGCGCCCGATGCACTCGAGGCGATGGAGCGCTACGCGTGGCCGGGGAACGTGCGCGAGTTGCGCAACGTGATGGAGCGCGCGGTGCTGCTGGCGACGAACGGCGTGGTGCACGCGGCCGACCTTCCGTTAGGCGGGCCGGCATCGGCGGGCGGACGGGCCGACCCGATGGTGCCGCTCGATGACGTGGAACGGCGGCACATCGAATCGGTCCTGACGCACGTCAATTGGCACCAGGGGAAGGCCGCCGAGATTCTCGGCATTTCGCCGAAGACGCTGTACCGCAAGATTCGCGAATACGGATTCCATCGCCCAGCGGCGGGATGAACGAGCGACGCATGCAATGAAGATCCTGGTGATCGAAGATGATCCGACGGTCGGACAGTATGTCAAGCGCGGACTCGAGGAACAGCGCTGGGGCGTCGACCTCGTGCCCGACGGAGAAGAGGGCGAACGGAGGGCCCATTCGGATGCGTATGACCTTATCGTGTTGGATATGCGGCTGCCGGGCCGATCGGGTATGGAAGTGCTGCACAACCTGCGCGCCCGCGGCTTTCAGCGCCCGGTGCTGGTGCTCACGGCACAGGACGCCATAGACGCAAAAGTGCAGGCGCTGCGCGCGGGCGCCGACGACTACGTCACCAAGCCCTTCGCGTTCGAGGAGTTTCTCGCGCGCGTCGAGGCCCTGAGCCGCCGGCCGCTCGCGATTGCCGAGCCGCAGCTCCGGGTGAAAGACCTGGAGCTGGACAAGAACACGCGCACCGTTAGGCGTGCAGGACGCGACCTCGAGCTCACGCCCAAAGAATACACGGTGCTCGAGTACCTCATGCGCCACACGGGCCGGGTGATGAGCCGCACGCTCATCACCGAGTACGCGTGGGGCTACCACTTTGATCCCGGCACCAACATCGTCGACGTGGTGATCAACCACCTGCGCAAGAAGGTCGACGCGAACGAGTCCGTGAAGTTGATCCACACCGTGCGCGGCGTGGGTTACGTGATACGCGAGTGATGCGCGGAGGAGCGCGGTGAGAAGCATCCGGGCCCGGCTCACGATCGCGTACGCCGGGGCGATGGTCGGGACAATGATCGCGTTCACCGCCGCGCTGTGGACGGCACGGCGGGCGAGCTCCTACGAGGAGTTGTCGAAGCACGTGCTGGCGCAGGCGAACCTCGCGTCCACCATCATCTCGCAGGCGAGCAAGTCGGGTCCGGTCACGGTCACGCGCGACACGCTGAACGGACCGATGATCTCGCCCGAGCTGCGGACGTTGCTCGAGGGCATGGAAGGCTACGTGCTTGTGCTCGACCCGAGCGGCCGTTTGCTGTACGGCTCGTTCGCCCTCCGCCAGCTGTCGGAAGACGACCGCGCGACACTGCAGCGCGAGGCGATTTCGGTGAAGCCCGGCGGGCAGGGCGAGCTCCTCGACGTCGGCGGCGACCGGTTGCTGCTCGTGGCCGTGAACGAAGACATGGACGTGCCGAACGTGCAGCGCGTAGTGGCCGCCGAGTCGGTCAAGTCCACGGACATCGCGATCCGCGAGCTCATCGGAACCAGCTTCGCGGTCGCGCCGCTGCTGCTCATGGCTTCCGTTGGGCTCGCCTACATGATCGCCGGGCGCGCGTTCCGTCCCGTTGGGCACATGATCAACGAAATGAAGGCGATCACCGACGGACGCAGCCTGCACCGCCGCCTTCCCATCGATGATGCGAACGAGGAGATGGCGCGCCTCGGCATCACGCTGAACGAGATGATGGAGCGGCTCGAGAAATCGTTCTCGGCGCTGCGGCGCTTTACCGCCGACGCGAGCCACGAGCTCAAGACCCCGCTGGCGGTGCTCCGCGCGGACGTCGAGCGCTCGATGAGCGGCGCGTCGACACGCGCCGAGCGCATGGTGGCGCTCGAGGAAGCGCTGCACGAGACCACGCGCATGGCCGACCTGGTGGAGAGTCTGCTAACGCTCGCGCGCGCCGACGAGGGGCGCTTCGACCTACACCGCGAGCGCGTGGAGCTCGAGCCCCTGGCGCGCGAGGTGTTCGAGACCGCAACCATTCTCGCCGAGCCCGCCGGCCTAACGGTGAGCATGGCGGAGCCGGCGCGCGCGTCGGTGTTCGGCGACCGGGCTCGGCTGCGCCAGTTGTTCTTGAATCTCACCACCAACGCAATCAAGTACACGCCGCGCGGCGGAAGCGTGGAGATCTCCCTCATCATGTACGAGCACACGGCCGCTTTCTCGGTGCGCGACACCGGGATCGGCATTTCCGCATCCGACCTGCCGCACATCTTCGAGCGCTTCTATCGCGCGGATCGCGCGCGCTCGCGCGGCACGGAACGGTCAGGGTTCGGTTTGGGACTCGCGATCAGCCAGTGGATCGCCGAGGCCCACGGCGGAACGATCTCCGTTCGATCGCGCTACGGGCGCGGCAGCACGTTCACCGTGACGCTTCCGGTGTCGGACGAAGAGCCGGACCACCTTTTGCGGGACGGCGCGGAAGGTCCTGCCGCCGCGTAGGCGGGCTCGACATCGGACCGAGGTCGTCGCCGGCGTGTTGGAAATCTAACAACGCCTTCACGGTTTCTTAATGTCGGCTGCATTACCGGCTCATCTGCCGCCGGTAAGTTCCCGAAGCGTTACGGACTGGTGTGGAACCCTTCACAGCGGAGTGTGATCGAGCATGTTCACCACGCTGCTCGAATCCAAGCCCAAGCGGGACAAGAATCCGGGTGGTGTCATCGCGAGCGTGATCCTGCACGCGGGGCTGATCGGACTCGCGGTCGCTGTCACGTTGAACGCGGGATTGCGCAACGAGAAAGAGCACCGCGAAGAGGACGTCAAGTTCGTGCAGACCAAGGCGCCTCCACCCAAGCCGGAGCCGCCCAAACCACCGCCGCCGCAGGCGACCGTTACTCCGCCGCCTCCCAAAGGATTCCAGGTGCTGACGGCGCCGATCAACATCCCGACCAAGATTCCGGATGTCGATCTCTCGAAAGCGGTGACTAACGAAGCCGACTTCTCCGGCAAGGGCGTGGAAGGCGGTGTCGCGCGCGGTGTCGCCGGCGGCAAGGGAACGGCAAATCCCGACCAGACCTACTTCGAGTTCCAGGTCGAGAAGCCGGCCTTGGCGAAGGAAGACAACCCGAAGCCGGTCTATCCGAGCATGCTGGAGAGCGCCGGCGTCGAAGGCGAAGTGCTCGTGCAGTTCGTGATCGACACGACGGGCCGGGCGGACATGAGCCAGCTCAAGGTGCTCAAGTCGACCAACGACCTGTTCACGAATGCGGTCAAGAACGTCTTGCCGCGCATGAGATTTTATCCCGCCGAAACGGGCGGCCGGAAAGTGAAAGAGCTGGTGCAATTCCCGTTCTCGTTCGCGAAACCGCATTGATCGGTTTGTGTCGTAGGTTCACCATTCGCACACCGTCGGAGGACGTCCTTCCATGAGTCTGTCGCTGGTAGCCATGTGGGGCACGATGGGGTGGTTCGCGAAAGGCATCGTCTTCGTGCTCGCGATCATGTCCATCTTCTCGCTCACGATCGCCATTCAGAAGTGGTGGCGCCTGCGCAAGGCGCAGTCGGAGACGCGCAAGTTCGCGCCTGAGTTTTCGCAGTTCCTCGAGGAAGACAACCTCAACGAAGCCATCAAGCTCGCCGAGGGCTACAAGAAGTCGCACGTGGCCCGCGTGTTGGGCGGTGCGTTAGGCGAGGTCAAGCCGCTGCTGCAGGACGGGTCGGTGACGGTCGCCGACATCAACTCGGCCGAGCGCGCGGTGGAGCGCAACATGTTGATCATCGTGTCCGAGCTGAAGCGCGGCCTGGCCGTGCTCGCGACGGTCGGTGCGACGGCGCCCTTCGTCGGACTGCTCGGAACGGTCATGGGCATCGTGAACGCGTTCCAAGGCATGGCGGTGTCGGGCGCCGGCGGGTTAGGCTCGGTGTCGGCCGGTATTTCCGAGGCCCTCATCACGACGGCCTTCGGTCTCATCGTCGCCATTCCGGCCGTGTGGTTCTTCAACTATTTCTCGACCAAGATCGACAACCTCTCCGTCGAGATGACGTACACCTCGAAGGAGATGATCGACTATCTGATCAAGGGCGTCGCCGGCGAGTTTGGCCGGTCGCGGTTCACTCGCGAGTTCAACGCCTCGTCGGCGTCGAGCTCCCAGAGCGGCCCGATCTCCCAGTAATCGCCACCTCTGATCGAGGAGTCGAAACATGGCGATGTCGGCCAGTGGAGGCGGTAGCGTCAGAGCGGAGCCGAACGTCACTCCGTTGATCGACGTCATGCTCGTGTTGTTGATCATCTTCATGATCGTGACGCCGCTCATCAATTCCGGCTTCCAGGCGCAACCGCCGGACGGCATTAACATCAAGGCGCATCCCGAAGAGAACGACGACGTCGTCCTCGGGATCGACGCGAACGGACAGTACTATCTGGACAAGAAGCCCATCCAGAATTCGACGTTGGCGGCGCGTACGCGGGAAATTTTCACCGCACCGGGCCGGCAAGAGTTCATCATGTATCTCAAGGCGGACCGGAACCTGAAGTACTCCAAGGTGCTCGACGCGATCGACATCATCGAGCACAACGGCGTGCACGTCATGGCTGCCATCACGGACCAGACGCCGGGAACACGGTCCACGGTGCCGGGTGACATTCTGTCGCCGACGCCTAACAAACAGCCGTAACGGAGACCGCGACGATGGCCATGTCAGGCCAGGGCGAACGAGGCCTTACCAACGACATCAACGTCACCCCGATGATCGACGTGCTGCTCGTGCTGCTCGTCATCTTCATGGTGGCGGTGCCGTTGGCGCGCAAGGCGATCGACACGCAGCTGCCCGATCCCAATCCGCCGCAGACGCCCATCCAGAACAATCCGGATCAGATCGTGCTGCAGGTGCTGCCCCACGGCGCCTACAAGATCAACAGCGAGGACGTGACGAAGGACAATCTGAGCAAGCGGCTGCACGAGATCTACGATCCGCGCCCGGACAAGATCATTTTCGTCAAGGGCGATACCGCGGTGACGTTCCAGGACGTGATTCACGCGATGGACGTGGCGCGCGGGGCGGGCGTCAAGATCATCGGTATCCCGCCGAAGTAGATCGGTTAGGAAGCGCAGCAACGAAAACGGGCTCGCCACGGCATCTGCCGGGCGAGCCCGTTTCGTGTCCTCAATCGACCGTCCTTTGCCGGACGGATGACACTGCAAAGCGCTTCTTTTTCGTTATGTTGGGGAACCTGCAGGTCGTGCTCGGATACGACGGTGGGTGGAGGTCGAGTCAATCTCGAAGTCGAACCGTGCTCTGACGAGCGAGCCTGAGCGGCCCGCGCCGCCTTACCGACCACCGATCGGTGTGCCGACCGAGCGGTCGGGGCGATGGGGATTTCCCATATCGCTTGGGATCCACGCCTTGATCGTGCTCTTGCTCGTGGGCGGGATGTTCGCTGTCGACAAGGCGGAGATCGCGCGCGGTGCCGGAGGCGCGGGACCCGCCGGCGGCGGAGGAGGCGGTCGTCTGGGACTCGGCGGCGCGCGGGTCGTGCAACAGCGGGTCAAGTTCATGCGCCTGGCGGCTCCGCAGCCGGCGGTACCCAAGACGCCGCAACCGCGCATAGCGCCGCCGGTCGTGAAGAAGCCGCCCAAGCCAATCGAGAAGCCGATCGTTCAGCCAACCGTCGCCCCGACACAGCAGGCGGTGGTGCCGTCGTCTACAGCTCCTACTGTCATTGCGATCGCGCCGTCGGCGGGGGCGGGCACGGACGGCACCGACGGTTCTGGACCTGGTACCGGAGGCGGTGTCGGAGCCGGCAATGGTCCGGGGCGGGGATCGGGTCATGGGCCCGGTACAGGCGGCGGCGAAGGAACCGTCTATCCAGCGACGCCCGACTTCGCCGTGATTCCGCCGTTGCCGGTTCCCAAAGGTCTGCACGGGAAGACGGTCGAGCTGCGGTTCACGATCGACGTGAGCGGTCGCGTGGTCAAGTTCGACTTCGATCCGACCGGGGACGCCGGGTACGATCGAGAGCTCAAGTCACGTCTCGCCGAGTACCATTTTCGGCCCGCGCACAAGACGGACGGGACGCCGGTTGCTTCAGTGTTCGTCACGCAGTTCGTTCTGTAAGGCGGATAGGGCCGGCCAGGGCCGGACCCGTTCTGCTGTGTTGGCGAGGGTGAAGCCGTGAGAAATTAGGTCACGGAGAGCTCGCACCTGCCAGCGCGAGTGCGATCCTGGTCCGTCCGGCTTTGTCCTGCCCTGTCCGTCCTCTGGCTTGTGTTTCGGCCGCTTGTTAGCTTCCTGCGGCTGTCGCTTTGGGCGCCCGCGGCACGGGTCATGGCGCTCGTGAGGCGCGTCCGGCTTTGCCTGCCAGCCGGAAAGTTCGCTCATCCAATTGAGGAGCTGCATGACCACCATCGTGGCCGATCGCCCAGCGACCACCGAGGCACCGCACGAGTTCGTCAAAGCGCTGACGTTGGTGGACGCGACGATGCTGGTCGCCGGTGCCATGATCGGGTCCGGCATCTTCATCGTCTCGGCCGACATCGCGCGGTCGGTCGGCTCGCCCTTCTGGTTGTTGGTGGTCTGGATCGTCACCGGCATCATGACGCTGCTCGGCGCTCTCGCATACGGAGAGCTGGCGGCGATGTTCCCGAAGGCCGGTGGTCAGTACCTGTTTTTGCGCGAGGCGATGGGTTCACTCATGGGATTCCTCTATGGGTGGACGCTGTTCGTCGTCATTCAAACGGGAACGATCGCGGCGGTGCTGGTCGCGTTCGCGCGATTCCTGGGCGAGCTCGTACCGGCGATCTCGCCGGATCTGTATAGCTGGTTTCCGCACCACTCGTTCGCGACGGCCGGCGGACCGATCGACGTCGGCCTGAGTCCGCAGCGTCTCGTCGCGTTAGTCATCGTCTGGTTCCTCACCTGGATCAACCTGCGCGGCGTGCGCGAGGGCAAGTTCATCCAGACGACGTTCACGATCGTGAAGACCGGCGCGCTGGCGTTGCTCGTGATCCTCTGCCTCACGCTGGGCCGCAATGCGACGGCGATCGCGGCGAACTTCCGCGGCGGACATTTCTTTGGGCATGTGGACATCGGATACGCCCTCGTGCTGGCGTTCGGCGCCTCACTCGTGGGCTCGCTCTTCTCGAGCGACGCCTGGAACAACGTGACGTTCGCCGCGGCCGAAGTGCACAATCCGAAGCGGAATCTGCCGCTGGCGCTTGCGTTAGGCACCGGCCTCGTCACGCTGCTGTACGTGCTGACCAACGTCGGCTACCTGTTCACGCTTCCGATGTACGGCTCGGCTACCGCGACCACGATCATGGGGCGCGGGATACAGTTCGCGACGCAGGACCGCGTGGGGACAGCGGCCGCGCAGGTGTTCTTCGGCGCGAGCGGCGGCACGGTGATGGCGATCGCGATTTTGATCAGCACGTTCGGCTGCAGCAACGGGCTCATTCTCGCCGGCGCGCGCGTGTACTACGCGATGGCGCGCGACGGAGTGTTTTTCAAGAAGGTCGGCGCATTGAATGCGCGCCGTGTGCCTGCCGCGGGCCTCGTCTACCAGGCGGTGTGGGCCTCGCTGCTCTGCCTAACTGGCACGTACAGCCAGTTGCTCAACTACGTGATCTTCGCCGCGCTGGTGTTCTACGTGCTCACGACCACGGGTCTGTTCATTCTACGCCGGAAGCGCCCCGACGCCGAGCGTCCCTACCGCGCGGTTGGGTATCCGTGGCTTCCCGGGTTGTACATCGCGCTCGCTGCGATCACGGCGATCATCCTGCTCATCGCCGACAAGACGCGCGCGCAGTCGTTGGCCGGACTCGCGATTGTGGTAGTGGGCATACCCGTGTTTCTCCTGTGGCGGCGCTCGGAATCGGCCTGAGCCGTTGCCTCGCGTGGCCGAAGCATCGATCATTGTCGTGGCAGCTGTCTCAACGGCGGCCTACATCTTGTTTCGTATCGCTCGTACTCTCTGGAGGCGTTTCCCGATGAATTGGTTGGCACCTGTCATCCGACGCGCAGCGCGCGTGCTTTTCTATCCGTTGCTCGCGCTGAGCGCACTGGCGCTGGCCGCGCCGGCGCTGGCCGCGCAGGCGGCGGAGAACGCCGGCGGGGAGGCGAACCTCCGCATACCCGACCTCTCGAGTGTCTCGTTCTTCGGCATCCCGGGACACAAGCTGCTCATGGTCGGCCTCGTGTTCTGTGCGCTGGGCATGCTGTTCGGTCTCGTGATCTACAGCAAGCTCAAGGGCCTGCCCGTACACCGGTCCATGCGCGAGGTGTCGGAGCTGATCTACGAGACCTGCAAGACGTATCTCGTGCAGCAGGGCAAGTTCCTGCTCCTGCTTGAACTGTTCATCGGCGCCGTGATCGTGCTGTACTTCGGCGTGCTGCAGCACTTCAACGCGGCCAAGGTCATCATCATTCTGCTGTTCAGCGTGTTGGGCATTGCCGGCAGCTACAGCGTGGCATGGTTCGGCATCCGCGTGAACACCTTCGCCAACTCTCGGACGGCGTTTGCCAGTTTGCGCGGGAAGCCGTATCCGTGCTTCGCGATTCCGTTGAGCGCCGGCATGAGCATCGGCATGCTGCTCATCAGCGTCGAGCTGGTGATGATGCTCTGCATTCTGTTGTTCATTCCGGGCGACTACGCGGGGCCGTGCTTCATCGGGTTCGCGATCGGCGAGTCGTTAGGCGCGGCCGCGCTGCGTATCGCCGGCGGCATCTTCACCAAGATCGCCGACATCGGGTCGGACTTGATGAAGATCGTGTTCAACATCAAGGAAGACGACGCCCGCAATCCGGGCGTGATCGCGGACTGCACGGGCGACAACGCGGGCGACTCCGTTGGACCGAGCGCCGATGGCTTCGAGACATACGGCGTGACAGGCGTCGCGCTGATCACGTTCATCGTACTCGCGGTGAAGGAGCCGGCGGTGCAGGTGCAGCTCCTGGTGTGGATCTTCGTGATGCGCGTCGTCATGATCGTCGCGAGCGGCGCGTCGTACCTGATCAACGGGTGGGTAGCGAAGGCGCGGTACGTGGCGGCCGACAAGATGAACTTCGAGGCGCCGCTCACGTCGCTGGTGTGGCTGACGTCGATCGTATCGATCGCGCTCACGTATCTCGTGTCGTACGAGCTGCTGCCCACGTTGGGCGACGGCACGATGTGGTGGAAGATCTCGACCGTGATGACGTGCGGTACGTTGGCCGGTGCGCTGATCCCCGAGCTGGTCAAGGTGTTCACGTCGGTCGAGTCGATCCACACGCGCGAGATCGTGAGCTCGTCCAAGGAAGGCGGCGCGTCGCTCAACATTCTCTCCGGACTGGTCGCGGGCAACTTCAGCGCCTACTGGTTGGGCATCGTCATCATGGGCCTCATGGCTATTGGCGCGTGGGTGGCGAGCCTTGGGATGGATGCGCTCATGGTGGCGCCGGCGGTGTTCGCGTTCGGCCTCGTCGCGTTCGGGTTCCTCGGCATGGGCCCGGTGACGATCGCGGTCGACTCGTACGGTCCGGTCACCGACAACGCGCAGTCGATCTTCGAGCTGTCGCTCATCGAGCAGGAGCCGAATATCACAGCGGAATTGCAGAAGGACTTCGGTTTCGCGCCGCAGTTCGAGCGCTCGAAGCTCCTCCTCGAGGAGAACGACGGCGCCGGCAACACATTCAAGGCGACGGCCAAGCCGGTGCTCATCGGGACCGCGGTGGTGGGCGCGACGACGATGATCTTCTCGATCATCGTGGCGCTCACCGACGGCCTAACGCAGAACCTGGACAAGCTGTCCATGCTCCATCCGCCGTTTCTGCTCGGGCTGTTGACGGGCGGCGCGATCATCTACTGGTTCACCGGCGCGTCGACGCAGGCGGTGACCACGGGCGCCTACCGCGCGGTGGAGTTCATCAAGCGCAACATCCGGCTGGAAGGCGTGGTCAAGGCGTCGGTGGCGGACAGCAAGAAAGTGGTGGAGATCTGCACCGTGTACGCCCAACGGGGCATGCTCAACATCTTCCTCACCGTGTTCTTCGCCGCGCTCGCGTTCGCGTTCGTCGAACCGTACTTCTTCATTGGCTACCTGATCTCGATCGCCCTGTTCGGGTTGTATCAGGCGATCTTCATGGCCAACGCCGGCGGCGCCTGGGACAACGCGAAGAAAATCGTCGAGGTCGAGCTGAAGCAGAAAGGCACGGACCTGCACGCGGCGACGGTGGTGGGCGACACGGTCGGCGATCCGTTCAAGGATACGTCGTCGGTGGCGCTCAACCCGGTGATCAAGTTCACGACGTTGTTCGGTCTGCTCGCGGTGGAACTCGCGGTGTCGCTGCGGGCGAGCCAGGGTGCCGGGCTGGTGCATCTGATCGCCGCCATCTTCTTCCTGATCTCGGTCTACTTCGTGTGGCGGTCGTTCTACGGGATGCGCATTCAGCGTGAGGAGCCTGCGGCCGCCGAGGTTGGCGGAGTGGCGGTGGGCGCAATGAGCCGCTGAGCGGGCGGCGCGTGCTGCCGCGGGCGCACGGACACAGAGGGACGATCTAGTGGCGTCGTCCCTCTTCGTGCGGAAGTCGCTCGCCGACTGCGAGGCCGACGCCGAGCGTCGCGGGGGGCTCAAGCGGTCGCTCAACAAGTGGCATCTCACTGCGTTAGGCGTGGGGGCCACGATCGGCGCCGGGATTTTCGCCACCACCGGGACGGCGATCGTCGGGGATCCGTCCCGCCCGGGGGCAGGCCCGGCGATCGTCTTCTCGTTTCTGCTCACCGCAGTCGCGTGCGGATTCGCGGCGCTGTGCTACGCCGAGTTTGCCGCGATGGTGCCGATCTCGGGATCGGCATACACGTACGCCTACGCGTCGATCGGCGAGTTCGTGGCCTGGATCATCGGCTGGGATCTGATCATCGAGTACGCGGTCGGCAACATCGGGGTCGCCATCGGGTGGGCGGGATATTTTCGCGAGCTCATCGGCCACTTCGGGTTGCAGCTGCCGGCCTGGCTCGCCACCGACTATCGGACGGCGCACGACGCGTTCCGGACGCTGGCCTCGACGCCTAACGATCCGGTCACCCAATACATGGCGTCGGCCTGGATTCACGCGCCGCACATCTTGGGGCTGCCGTTCATCATCAATCTGCCGGCGGTTGCGGTCGTCGCCGTGATCACGATGATTCTCGTGATCGGCATCAAGGAGTCCGCGGACACGAACAACGCGATGGTGCTGCTCAAGATCGGCATCATCCTGTTCTTCATCGCGGTCGGCGTGTTCCTGATCAAGCCGCACAACTGGTCGGACGCGTCGACCGGCGGGTTCGCGCCCAACGGCTTCGCCGGGATCAGCGCCGCGGCGGCCATCATCTTCTTCAGCTACATCGGGTTCGACGCCGTCTCGACGGCAGCCGAGGAGGCACGCAATCCCGCGAAGGACATGCCGTTCGGCATCGTCATGAGCCTAATCGTGTGCACGGTGCTGTACATCGCGATTTCGATCGTGATGACGGGCGTGGCGCCGTGGAAAACGTTGGGTACCGCCGAGCCGATGATCACCGCCCTGCAGTACGCGTCTGGACCCGCGGGACTGCTCAACGCGTCGCGATTCATCATTGCGTTGGGCGCGGTGATCGCCATGGGGAGCGTGCTGCTGGTGTTTCAGTTAGGCCAGCCGCGCATCTTTTTCTCGATGGCGCGCGACGGACTGCTGCCGCCGGTGATGGCAAAAGTGCACCCGAAATACAAGACGCCATACGTGGGTACCATTCTCACCGGCGTGTTCGTCGCCGCGTTCTCGGCGTTCGCGAACATCTCGGAGGTGGTGGACCTGACCAACATCGGGACGTTGTTCGCCTTCGTGCTCGTGTCGGCCGGCGTGATCGTGCTGCGGCGCAAGGAACCCGACCGGCCGCGGCCGTTCCGGGTGCCGTTTGTGCCCATCACGCCGCTCATCTCGATCGCCGCGTGTGTCTACCTCATGTACCAGCTGCCGGGCATCACGTGGATGCGCTTCGTGGCGTGGCTCATCCTGGGCCTCGTGTTCTACTTCTTCTACGGGTATCGCCACTCCGCGCTCCGGCGCCAATCGTTAGGCATGGCGCCCGTGCCGACGGGCGAGTCCACCGGCTCGGGCGTGTGACGGCGGTGGGCACGATCTGGCGCCGGTTGCGCCGCGTCTCCCTGACGCAATGGATCGTGTTCTCGATGATCGCGGGGACGCTGATCGGGTGGTTCGCCCCGGGCGTCGCCGTCCATCTCCAGATTCTGTCGACGATTTTCCTGCGGATGATCCGCGCGCTCATCGCGCCGCTGATCTTCGGCATGCTCGTGGTCGGCATCGCGGGACACGGCGACGATCTCAAGCGCGTCGGCCGGTTGGCATTCCGGTCGATCGTGTACTTCGAGGTGGTGACGACGCTCGCTCTGGTCGTCGGCCTTCTGGCCGTGAATCTCATCCAGCCGGGTCACGGCGTGCAGATCACGTCGGCGTCTACCGCGCAGGGCACCGCGCTCGCCGCCACGCACCTGAGCGCCGACACGGTGCTCGTGCACGTCGTCCCGCAGAGCATCGCCGAGTCGGCCGCAAACAACGAGGTATTGCAGATCGTGTTCTTCGCGGTGCTGTTCGGTGTCGGCGTGACGCGCGTGCGCCCGGGACCCAAGCAGACGATGGTCGCATTCTGCGAGAGTCTGTCCGAGGTGATGTTCAAGTTCACGGGCCTGGTGATGGCGTTCGCGCCGTTCGGCATCGGCGGAGCGATCGCGTACACGGTGGGCAAGAACGGGTTAGGCGTGCTGCGCGGACTGGGTCTGCTGGTCGGGACGCTGTACGTCGCACTCGTTGTATTCGCCGTGGGCGTATTGTGGCCGGTCGCCGCGCTGGCGCGGGTGCCGATGCGACGCTTCATCCGTGCGGTCAAGGAACCGTGGCTCATCGCGTTCTCGACCGCGTCGTCCGAGGCGGCGCTTCCGTTAGCCATGGAAGAAATGGAGCGCTTCGGCGTGCCGCGCCGCATCGTCGCGTTCGTGATGCCCACGGGCTACTCGTTCAACCTCGACGGCAGCACGCTCTATCTGGCGGTGGCGTCGGTATTCGTGGCGCAGGCGGCGGGCGTCCCCATGAGCATCGGGAGCCAGCTGCTCATGATGCTGACGTTGATGTTGACGAGCAAAGGCGTGGCGGGCGTGCCGCGCGCGGGGCTGGTGATTCTGTCGGGCGCGCTGGCGACCTTCGGGCTGCCGCTGCAGGGTGTCGCCGTCATCGTGGGCGTGGATGCGCTCATGGACATGGCGCGGACGTCGATCAACGTGGTGGGAAACTGTCTGGCGTCGGCGGTGATGGCGCGGTGGGAAGGGGAGGGCGAGCTCGGGAAAACGGCACCGTCGGCGCTTCCGCCCGAGGCGGCGACGCGTCTCGCGGGCGGCGACGCCTAACCGAGCTGCTTCAGCCGTTGCCGTGGACGTCGGCGAAGAACCGTGTCACATCAATGTCGAGCGCGTTGCCGTCCGGTTGCAGACTCCATGTCAGGCGGTCGTCGAGAATCTCCGGGCGCTGATCGGCGGGGCGCCACCGCTCGATGAGACGCGCATCGAGGTCGACGACCCAGTATTCCGGTACACCCGCGCGCTGATAGCGTCGGCGTTTGAGCTGGCGGTCGTAGCGCGCTGTTGACGGCGACAGCACTTCGATGACCAGGAGCAACGACGTGATATCCTTCCACTCCCGAAGGGACTTGCCGCCAGCGGTTCGGTACACGAACAGATCGGGCTGGAGGATCTCGTCTTCCCCCAGCGAGATATCGGCCGGCGACATGAGGAGCTTCGCCGTTCCTGCGTGGCGAAGCCACGGGTCGAGCAGGCGAATGAGTTCCAGGATTGCGTCTTGGTGTACGTAGCGCGGCGCCGGAGTCACAACGAGCTCGCCATCGATGAGCTCGTAGCGATTGCCATCGTCCGGAATCGCGCGCACTCGTTCGGCCGTCCAGGCCTGACTCGTGTGTGGCATGGCCATAATGCTTTGCTCGGCGGCAGAAAAAGGCAAGGGAACACGGAGCACGATATGGGGGACCGCAGATTGGTGACTCACCGTTCTATTGCGCCGAGGACCGATTCTTGGCGGGTGACGACGTAGGGCATGGAGAAAGACGTGGCGAACGCGAACCCGCTCCCGTCGGCAATGACAAACACCGTAGCCGGCGATTACGTGCGTCCGCCGCGCGTCCTCGGGCTGCGCGATGTGGTGTTGTTCAACATGGTGGCGGTGATCGGCCTGCGGTGGCTCGCCACCGCGGCGAAGGCCGGACCCGGCACGCTCGCGCTGTGGATCCTCGCGGCCGCGTTCTTCTTCGTTCCGCAGGGTTTGGCGGTGCTGGCGCTCTCGGCGCGCTTCCCGAGCGAAGGCGGCATTTATACGTGGACGCGCGAGACGTTAGGCGAAGGCCACGGCTTTCTGTGCGGGTGGTGCTACTGGATCAACAACGTGCTCTACTACCCGAACCTGTTGATCTCGACGGCGGTCATCGCCACGTGGGTGATCGGGAAAGGCGAGAGCGGATTGGCGGACAATCGCGCGTACGTGCTCACCGCGACGCTCCTCGCGTTGTGGGTTGCCGTTGCCGTGAATGTCGTCGGGGCGGGTCGCGGGAAGTGGCTACAGAATTTCGGCGCGTTGGGCACGTACATTCCGGCGACGCTGCTCGTGATCGTCGGTGTCGTTGCGGCGCTCACCGGTCCGCCGGCCAATCCGCTCACGCGCGCGTCGCTCACGCCGCACCTCGACAACCTCGCGTCGCTGAATTTGTGGGCATCGATCGCGTTCGCGTTCAGCGGACTCGAGCTCTCGTCGGCGATGGGCGATGAAGTGCACGACGCAGCGCGCACCATGCCGCGCTCGGTGCTCATCGCTGCGCCGTTGATCGCGGCGGCGTATCTGCTTGGCTCGGGCGCGATGTTGTGGCTGGTGCCGAGCGCGCAGGTGAACCTCACGGCGGGCTTCATTCAGGGAATTTCGGTGGGCGCGGCGCGGATCGGGACCGGGTTCGCATGGATTGGCGCGGTCGCGGCGGCGTTATACACCATTGGCAACATTGGCGGCGTCGGCGCGTGGCTGGTCGGACCGGCGCGCGTCGCGTTCGTGATTGGTCTCGACCGATACTTCCCGCGCGCATTCGGCAAGCTGCACCCAAAATACGGAACGCCCTACGTGGCGATGCTCGTCCCGGCGGTGCTCGCGAGCATTCTGTTAGGCATCGCGCTGCTGGGGAAAGGCACCACCGTCGAGCGCGCGTACCTGATCCTCCTCGACACACAGATCCTGCTCTACTTCATCCCGTACCTGTATCTGTTCACGACCTTCGTCCTGCAGTTCGCAGTTGGGCGGGGAGCGGCGGCGGGATCGCCGTCGCCAGAACGCGTGGGCGGACGCGTGCCGGGTGGGCGGCCCGTCGCTCTCGCGTGCGGCGCGAGCGGATTCCTCATGACCGCGTTCGCGATGATCCTGGCCGGCATCCCGCCGGAGGGAGGCGAGCAGGCGGTGCTCTTCCTGGCCAAGGTACTGGGTGGCGCCGGTGCGTTTCTCTTGCTCGGTGGCATCCTGTACTGGCGCGGCCGGCGATCGGCGCGCGCGTAGCGCCCGTTCGGCGCACGATCGCGTGGGTCGTCAGAACGTGGCGCCGATCGACAGGACGATGCGCCGTGGCAGGCCGGGCGTGAAGAAGTTCGCCAATTCGCCCGCATCGCTGCCTTCGTTGGGCGAAGGACTCCCCGGCGGCGCCCCGAGGCTGTTCTCGGCGATGATGCCGAAGGTGTCGTATCGCCGGTTGAACAGGTTGTCGACCTCGAGCTGGATCTGATAGCGCGCGTACTGTGCGCGAAAATGGAGGCCGGCTATCGCGTAGCCTGGCACTGGCGTGCGCCGGTTTGCCTCGTCCCCGCGGAGATATTGGCCCGAGTAGGCGCGGACGTCCAGTTGGGCGTCGACGGCGAGCGGGCCCATGGCTCGCGTGATTCCCGCGCCCACGCGACCGCGGTGTCGCGGCGATGAGGGAATCTGGTCACCCGGCCGTGCAGGAACGGGATTCGTGTCCGCAGTCGAAATCTGTATCGTGCTCTGGAACGTCGACGCGACGTAACTGTACGAGCCGAACAACCGCATGCCGGCCGGGAGGGCGGTTTGTGCCGTGATCTCCACGCCAGCGCGACGCGAGTGCGGGATGTTGACGAAGTACACCTGCGTCAGGTTCGGTGAGGCGAACACGATGTCGTTCACGACACCGGTCCAGAACCCATCCACGTCGAGCGACGTCCGGTTAGGCAGATCCAGGTCGAATCCGGCCTCGTAGTCGTGCGTGGTAACCGGTGCCAGCGCGGGGTCGGCGCCGAGCGCGGAGGGCAGCGAGCACGGTGCGTCGGGACTGGCGCACGCCAGCTCGAGCGGCGCCGGCGCCCGAAACGCGCTCTTGTAGGCGACGAACCCGCGCAGGTGATCGGACGCCTCGAGTGTGAGTCCGACGAACGGTGACAGCCGATCGTACGTGTTGGTCCCGTTGTTCGCCGGATTGATTTCATCGCGAAACGGAATGCGGACGTAGTCCTCGCGCAGCGCCGCCGTCGCCGAGAGTCTTGGCGTGATGGCGACCACCGCCTGAGCGTACGCGGCCGCGTCATCCTCGTGCACGACCGCAAGCGTCGCGATCGAATCCGGTGCTCCCGCGCCGGTGTTCGTGAGTCGGAATCGCACATTCTGCCGAGCGTACTCTGCACCGAGCGTCAACGCCGTTGGCAGCGAGCCAACCAGCACGGGACGCGTCCATTCGGCCGTGCCGCCGGCCGACTTGTTGTCGATGAACGCGTCGGTACTGGGCGGCGGCACGTTGACATTGAACTGCTCGATGTCGTTGCGGCGAAAGTACAGCGTACCGCGGAGCGTGCCGCCCCACGCAGCACGGAATCCTCGGAGCGCGAGGTGAACCAGGTCGGGCTTGAAGAAATCGCCAGGCGTGTAGTTGAGCCGCGGATTCGATACGATCCAACTCTCGGGCAGCGAGCCAGCCTCGGCGACCCGATCGCGGGCATAGAGCACGCTGAACGCGATGTCGCTCGTGTCGGAGCCGCCCGATCTCGAGCGATGCCCAACGGTCGCGAACACCTGCCTCGTCCGCGCGGCCGTCGCTTGCCGCCAACCGTCCTCGTTAGACGCCGAGCCCATGACGAAGCCATCGATGCCGTGGCTCACGCCGCCGGCCGAGACCGTGCCGACCCGCTCGCCGAACGACCCGGTCGTCACCTCGATGCTGGCCGACGGCGTCGGTGTACCGCGCTGTGTGAAAAACAGCAGCGCCCCGCCTAACGAATTGCGGCCGAAGAGCGCCTGCGATCCACGGACGAGCTCGGCGTGGTCGATGGCCGCCATCGGCAGCAGGTCGAAGTTGATCTCCTGTGCGTCCGGTTCGTTGACGCGCACTCCGTCGAGGAACACGCTCACGCCCTGCGGCGTGCCGACGATCGGCGAGATCTGAAAGCCGCGCACCTCGAGCTCGGGCTGGAGGCGCGTGCCCTGGTCATCGTAGAAGGTCACGCCTGGCAGTTGTTGCAGCGACCGAAACGCCGCATCCGGGCCCTGCGAGATGTGCTGCAGGTCCATGGATTCGACTTGCGACGGGATGCGCTCGTCGACGTCCGTCAGGCGCGTGCCGGTCACCACCACGCGTGCGAGGCGCCGAGCCGTGCTGTCCGTCTTCGTCGTGTCGCGTGTGGTGGTGTCCGGCTGCTGGGCGCCCGCGGCGCTGTGCCTAACGCAAAGCGCCGCGACGACCAGGGCGATGCCCGCGAGCCTCATGAGTCGCGACGGCACTCAGGACACCGCGGCGACGCCCCGCCTGTCAAGCGGTGGCGAGCGCCCGCAAGGCCGCGCGCACCGCGCCGCGCTCGGGCTTCACTTCGGCGGCGCGCAGTGTCGCGCCCGGCGCCGCGGACTTGAGCCGCTGCTCGACGCGCTTGCGCAGCAGCGCGCCCGGCGCCAGCAACCCGCCGCCTAACGCAACCGGCACCGCCGCGCGCTCGTCGGTGAACAGGACGCGCGACAACGTCCGCACGTGCAGCGCCAGCTCTTCGCACGCGAGGGCGAGCAGCGCGTTGGCGCGGCGGTCGCCTTGATCCGCCACAGCGACGACCACCGGCGCGAGCGCGGCGAGCTGCCCGGCCGTGGCCGATGCGGCCCACGCAATGAGATCCGTCGGGTCATCGGTCTGCGCGGCAGTCAGCACGGCGCCGACGAGTGCGGTGTCCGGCTCGCGACCGTCGATGGCCGCGGTCACCACCGAGAGCGCGCGGCGTCCGAGCCACGCGCCGCTGCCTTCATCGCCGCACACCGGTCCCCATCCGCCGCACCGCGACTCGTTGCCCGCGGGTCCGCGGCCGAATGCAATCGAGCCCGTGCCGGCAACGAGCAGGATTCCGGGTCCGTCGCCGAATGCGTCCTCGAGCGCGACCGCCGCGTCGGGATGCACGATTACCTCCTCGGCGAGCCGGTGTGTTTCGAGCGCGCGCGAGAGGGCGTCGCGCGGAGCGGCGCGACCGGCTCCAGCCACGCCCGCGCACAATACGCGTACGGTGGGTTCCTCGACCTCGACCAACGCCAGGGCGCTTCGCGCCGTCTCGGCGATGATGCCGGCGGAGCGCTCTTCCTGGCCGGGGCGGATCGCGCTGGCGGGCCCGTCGGCTGCGCCTAACACAGTGCCTTCGCCGTCCGCCACGAGCGCCCGTGTCTTGGAGCCGCCACCATCAACGCCGATTACGAGGGTCGTCATACGCGCCCAGAGGTGCCCGCGGGAGCGGGATGTGTGTACGAGGAGAGAACGCCGACGAGCAGCGTAATCACGGTCCCGATGAACACGTACCACGGCCACGCGATGCGCGCCAGCGGACCGAGCGAATTTGCCACCGATGGCACCGCGTCGCCGATTTGCTTGGCGAACACAACCAGCGCCATCGCGAAGATGCCGACGGACATTCCGATGATCGCGTCGCGTTGCACAGCGCGCGACCAGAAGATACCGAGAAAAAAGCCGCCGAGTAGGCCCCCGTACGTGAACGACGCAATGCTGAGCGCGACGACGACGACCGGCGTGCCTTGCTCGCGGAAGAGCAGGGCGCCGACGGTGAGCACGACGCCCCACGCGAGCGCGAAGTACTTTCCGACGCGCAGCGTGCGTGCATCATCGTTCGATCGCTTGGTGAGCGGCAGATAGATGTCGTGCGTGGTCGACGCGGCCAGCGAGTTGATGGCGGCAGAGTGCGTGCTCATCGTGGCCGCGATCACAGCGGCGAGGACGAGCCCGAGCAAGCCCCGCGGCATCTGCTGCACGATGAACGTCGGGAACACCGCGTCGGGCGTGGCGAACGAGCGCCCGCCGTAGAAGCGCCACAGTCCAACGCCGATCACGAGGAAGAGCGCAAATTGGAAGAACACCGCCACACCGCTGCCGATGATCGCCCGTTGGGCATCGCGCAGGCTGCGCGCGGACAACAGACGCTGCACGATCAGTTGGTCGGCGCCGTGCGACGCCATCGAGAGAAACGCGCCGCCCACGAGTCCGGCGAGCAGCGTGTTCGCGCGATCGATGCCGGTATAGGTGTCGATCAATCGCAGCTTGCCCGCGGCGCGCGCGGAGGCGAGGATATCGCTCCAACCGCCGGGCACGACACGTCCGAGGAGGACGATGGCCGCGATGCCCCCGCCCACGTAGACCGCGGCCTGCAGCAGCTCGGTCCACACGACGGCCTTCATACCGCCGCGATACGTGTAGATGATGGTGAGGAGTCCGAGCAGCACGACGGCCGCGGGCATCGCCTGGCGGCGCGGCAACACGGATCCGACGATGATCGCGATCGGGATCGCGGTGGCGAAGATGCGCACCGAATCGGCGAGCGCGCGCGTGGCCATGAACACGATCGAGGTGAAGCGTCGCGCGCCTAACCCAAACCGGCGCTCGAGCAGTCCGTACGCCGTCACGAGCTCGCCGTCATAGTACCGCGGGAGCAGCGTGAACGCGATCACGATGCGGCCGAGGATGTACCCGGCGACGATTTGTAGAAACCCGAAGTCGCCGAGGTACGAAAACGTGGGCGCGCCGATGAACGTCAGCGCACTGGTTTCAGTGGCGACGACGGAAAAGAGAACGACCCACCAGGCAATGGAGCGGTCGGCGACGAAATAGTCTTTCGCGTCACGCTGCCGGCGACCCACCCAGATGCCGAGCGCCGTCGTTCCAGCGAGATAGGCGAGGAGGACGACGGCGTCGAGGGGAGAGAATCTGGTCAACGGGATCTGAGAAAGTGGGAATAGGGAATGGGGAAATAGGAAATAGGGGCGGAAGAACATCAATGTCTGCGCGGGGGAGAGTTCAAGCGCTTGGAACCCTCGTCGCGCGACCTATCGATGTTGTTCCGCCCCTATTCCCGTTCCCCAGTCCCTATTCCCCAGCTCCTCGATCCTTATGCTGTGAAAGAACTCCCACAGCCGCACCCGCCGGTGGCGTTCGGGTTCTTGAAGGTGAAGCCCGAGCCCTGCATAGACGACACGTAGTCGATGGTGATGCCGTTCAGGTACTGCGCAGAGAACGGGTCGATGAAGACCTTGAAGCCGTCTTGGTCGACAACCAGGTCGTCTTGAGCGGACTGCTCTTCGATGAGCAGGCCGTAGCGGAAGCCGCTGCAGCCGCCGGGTTGAACGCTCACCCGGAGCCCGCCCTGCTCGCTGGACACGCCTTCCTGCTCCATGAAGCGCTTGACCTCGACGGTCGCGCCCGGAGTGACAGTGATCGTGACTGCGGGTTGTTGAGTGGTGCTCATCGATACCTCTGTGTAAGTGGCGGGCCCGTCCCGCTTTCCAGAAAAATATCCCACTGTTTACGACGATTCAATGGAGCAAGCGCGGGAAGAACGATTGTTCAGTCGTCGCTCCCCGCTGCAACAGGCGACGCGGCTCCCACGCCAACCGGCTTGGGTGTGTCAGCGCCCTCCGACCGGAACGATCGCGCGATCCATAGAAACGCGGCGAGCGCAATTGCCAACAACCCGATACCCTGTCCCGGGTAGCCGAAGATGATCTTCCCCGTGCCGAACAAGGTTCCATACACCGCGATGATACCGGCGAGCCAGTTGCCCCACGCGCCGGCGCCGCCCGGGATGGACTCACGTCCCAATCCGAGCGCGCCGGAGATGCGTGCCCAACCGGGACCGCCGGGCCGAACTCGCATGTAGAACGCCTCGAGCACCGCCTGCGGTTCCGGGGCGGTGAGGAACGTGACCGCCACCCAGACCACCGTGGTGATGGCGACGGTGATGACCATGACCCATGCGTCCGCGTTAGGCCCACCCTGCGCGACCACCGCCGGCACGAAGGCGTCGGGCCGGGATACCAGGCCCACGGCGTGGAGCAGGCGCCCCGCATAGCCCAACACGATGATCGCGACGACGAACGACGTGATCATCGCGCTGATCTCCGACCAGGCATTGACGCGCCACCAGTACCAGCGCAGGATGAGCACGAGGCCCGTGCCCGCGCCTAACGCAAGCAGGAGCCGCCACGCCTGCTCGACCGACGACAGCTGCCACGTCACCACGATCGACCCCAGGAACAGGAAGACCGTTGCCCAGCGTGACACATTCACGTAGTGCCGGTCGTCGGCGTCGCGCTTCACGAAGCGCTTGTAGAAGTCGTTGACCAGGTACGACGCGCCCCAATTGAGCTGCGTGCCGATCGTCGACATGTACGCGGCGGCAAATCCGGCGAGCATGAATCCGCGCCAACCCGTGGGGAGCAGGTCGACGAACGCGTGGACGTACCCGGATTCCTTGTCCTGCAGCGTCGGATACAGGATGATCGTGGCGAGCCCGGTGATGATCCACGGCCACGGCCGTATGGCGTAGTGCGCGACCTGGAAGAAGAGCGTGGCCAGCACGCCGTCGCGCTCCGTCCGCGCCGAGAAAATGCGTTGGGCGATGTACCCGCCGCCGCCCGGCTCGGCGCCGGGATACCACGCCGCCCACCACTGCATGAACAGGAACACGCCTAACGACAGCAGCGGCATCCACGCGTACGCGGCGATCGAACCGTGCTGCATCGAGACGGGCAACACCGAGAGCGCCGCGGTTTCGCTGCCGAAATGCGCGGACACGCCGCGCTTGAGCGCGTCCATGCCACCCACCGCCCGCACGGCAAACACCGCCAGCACGATCACCGCGGTCATCTTGATGACGAACTGGATCAGGTCCGTCCACAGGACGGCCCACAGACCGGCGGCCACCGAGTACAGCATCGTCACGCCGAAGCAGATGGCCACCGCGATGTACGGATTCACGCCTAACGAGATGGTGAGAATCTTGATCATGGCGCGCGTCACCCATCCGAGAATGATCAGGTTCATCGGGATGGCGAGGTACAGCGCGCGGAATCCCCGCAGCACGGCGGCGGGCCGGCCGCTGTAGCGGATCTCGGCGAATTCGACGTCGGTCATCACGCGCGCCCGCCGCCACAGCCGCGCGAAGAAGAACACGGTGAGCATGCCGCTCATCAGCATGTTCCACCACAGCCAGTTGCCCGCGACGCCGTTCGCGACCACAAGCCCCGTTACCACGAGCGGTGTGTCGGCGGCGAAGGTCGCGGCCACCATCGAGGTCCCCGCCAACCACCACGGGACGTCGCGGCCCGAGAGAAAATACTCGTTCAGGCTCTCGCCGCCTTTCTTCGTGTAGATGAAGCCGATGAACGTCGAGATCAGGAAGTACGCGGCGACGAGCGACCAGTCGAACAGGGTCAGCTTCATGGAGAGGCTCCAGTGCCGGTCGCCGAGGGCGGGGTGGGACCATGGGCGTCGACCACCGATGCGACCGCGTCGGCAAGCTGGACGCGCACGGGACCCAGGCGCGGATTGTCGCGCGTCGGATCGACGCGGTTGGTCAGCAGGATGACGAACAGGTCGCGGGCCGGGTCGATCCAGATCGACGTGCCCGTGAAACCGGTATGGCCGAACGCGCGATGCGACAGCCGGTGGCCGGCCGAGTTGTTTCCGTTAGGCACTTCCCATCCGAGGGCGCGGTTGGACAGAACCGAGTCCTGCACGTGCGTGAACGTGTCGATCGCGGCCGGCGTGAGGATGCGCGCGCCATCCAGCTGGCCCCCCTGGAGGTACATTCTCGTGAACCGCGACAGGTCGGCCGCCGTGCTGAAGAGGCCGGCGTGTCCCGAGACGCCGCCCAGGAAGTAGGCGTTCTCGTCGTGCACGTCGCCGTGCACGAGGCGCCCGCGCCACGGATCGCGCTCGGTGGGCGCGATGCGGGGGAGCAGCCGCTTGGGCGGCTTGAACATCGTGGACGTCATGCCTAACGGAGCGAACACATGCCGCCGGAGGTACACGTCCAGCGGCTCGCCCGACACGCGCTCGACGATCTTGCCCAACAACATCGCGCCCAGGTCGCTGTAGACCATCCGGATACCGGGCAGCGTGTCCAACGGCGTGTTGTAGAGGAGGCGCAGCGCGTCGGCGGGCGACGTGGCTTCCTTGTACAGCGGACGCCATCCCGGGAGACCGGAGCTGTGCGTGAGAAGATGCCTGACCGTCACGAGCTCCTTGTGCGGTCCAACGAACTCGGGCAAGTAGCGCTGCACCGGCGCGTCGAGATCCACGCGATGCCGCGCCCACAGCTGCATGAGTGCCGTCGTCGTCCCGATGACCTTCGTGAGCGAGGCCAGATCCCACATCGTGTATTCGTCGATCTTGGGCGACGGCGCCCAGTCCTGATGCCCGACGGCGACGGTGGCCAGCACCTCGTGCTTGTCGCCCACCACGGCTACCGCGCCCGGATAGGCCTTGTCGGCCAGGCCGCGCTCGAGCACCGCCCGCATCGAATCGCGTACCGCGCGCGCCGGTGCGTCGTCCGCAAGATGCGGCGTGAGCGTCTGCGCGCCGGCCGCGGGCAGCATCGCGAGCGCCATGAACACCGCGAGCGCCCACGTGCCGGAGCGGCGCCGCGGCAACGTCACGCGCGCTGTATCTTCTAGCGTCCCAATTGGAGAATGAGCCGAGCCATGCATCGTCGGATACGCAAAGGATGTGTTGAAGCGGGAGCGATCGTGATGGCGCTGGCGTGCGTGAGCGGAATGGGCGGTCCGCCGCGGTACACGCACGTCGAGCCTGGAATCACCGTGCTGCTGCGGGACAGCGCATCGCTGCTCGCGGGAAAACGCATCGGCTTGCTGACCAATCAATCGGGCGTCGATGAACACGGGACGAGCGACATCGATCTCTTGTATCGGGCGTCGAAGGCGGGAACGGAAACCTCGCCCGCCCCGAAGCTCGTCGCGCTCCTGTCACCCGAGCACGGCATCCGCGGCACCGAGGATCGCAGCAATTTGGCGAATGGTCGCGACGCGCGCACGGGGCTGCCGATTTATTCGCTCTACGGCGCCACCGTGCTCGCGCCGCCGGACTCGCTCCTCGACCGCCTCGACGCGCTCGTCGTGGACCTCCAGGACTTGGGCGCGCGTGATTGGACGTACGTCGCATCCATGGTATACGCGATGGGCGCCGCGGCGAAGCACCACGTATCGGTGATCGTGCTCGATCGGCCCAACCCAATCACGGGCATGCACGTCGAGGGGCCGGTGTTGGACAGCACCATCGCGTTCGCCGGGAGCGGCACACCATCGCGTCCCGCGCATCCTACGGCGCTTTTCCCCATCCCGATGCGACACGGCCTCACGATGGGCGAACTGGCGCGCTTCTACGATGACACGCTCGGATTGCATGCGGATCTGCACGTGATTCCGATGGTTGGTTGGCATCGTGAGGAATGGTTCGACCAAACGGGTCTGCCGTGGATCAAGCCGTCGCCCAACATGCCGTCGCTCGCCAGCGCCACGCTGTATCCCGGCATCGTCTGGCTCGAGTCGACGAACCTGTCCGTTGGGCGCGGCACGCCCGATGCGTTTCAACAGGTTGGCGCGCCGTGGCTCAATGCCAAGCGAGTGGTCGACTTGCTCGCCGACCGCAACTTGGGCGGCGTCAAATTCGAGACGGAGCGATTCACGCCGCACAACCCGACGGACCACAAGTACGGCGGACAAAGCGTGAACGGCCTCAAGATCATCATCACCGACCGGGATCGTGTACAGACATCTCGGTTGGGCGCGGCCATCATCTGGGCCGTCGCGCGTGTGAATGGCGACTCGCTGCACATTCGTCCTGAGTCATTCGACCTGTTGTTCGGTGTACCCGCCGCCCGGACCGCGCTGCTCGCAGGCGCTGACCCGGACAGTCTCATCGACGCATCCCTGCCAGCCACGATCCGGTTCGAGCGGGAAACGAGGAAGTACCAGCTGTATCGCTAGTCCATCTCGTGCGAGTCTACGATTGCATGAATTGCTGGCGCTCCTGGCACAAGTACGATGCTCCATATCCGCTCCGACGCGTGATTGGAGTTTCACGATTTGATAGCGGACAAACCCGGACAAAGCCGGACAAATGCGGAATTTGTAATTGCTCTGAAATGCCAGCGTTCTGACACCAACAACCAGGTCCTGTCTCGTCCGTTGGTGTCCGGCCTCGTCCGCACTCACAGTCGTCAGACTTTCATCGCCGTCGGAGGCGGATTCGCGAGCGCTCCGCATTATCCGGCCGTGCCGACTCGAGGAAGCAAAAATCGCTAGTCGTGTCCGTTTCTGTCCGGGTTTGTCCGCTTCCAACTCGTGGACGCCCCTCATAGCGCGCGGAGTCGGACGAGAAGCTCAGAAGGCGCTCCACTAATCGGCTGGTTGGGCCTCCATTGTGCATAACGGGTCATGCGCGGTATTCTCCCGCACGTCGCCGCGACGGGCCAGTGCCCACGGGCGCGACGTCATCCGTCCTCGTTTCTACCGAGAGGAGACACGCAATGAAGAGAGCACTCGTGACGCTTCTTTTGGGCGTCGCACTCGTCGGCTGTCATCGCAAGGTTCAAGTGAAGACAGCGCCGGCGCCGTCCCCCGCGGCGGCGGTGACTTTTCGCGTTACGAACAATCTGGCACAGCCGGTGATCGTGTACGTGACCACCGGTGGATCGGACGTGCAAGCGGGACAGGTGGCGGGGAACAGCACGTCGGCGTTGAGTGTGCCCGGCCTGGCGACGGGTTCCACGGTGTCACTCAAGGCGCGCACGGTGGATGGCACGCACACGTACACGCGCGACGACGTGACACTCACGTCTTCGTTCACGTGGCAAGTGCCGTAAAGGTTGCTCGGCGCTTTTACGGCGGCTAGTTTCCGGGCCGGAGCGAGACTCCGGCCCGTTGCGCATGTGCCTGTGTGCGGCCGGGTGTGGCAACGGTTGGTGTCGGTTCGGCGCACACGGTCACAGGCAGTGCGCACGGCCGCCGAATGAGACTACTGCCCGATTGGCTGAAACGCGGATATCTGGCCCTCATCAGTCCGATTGCTGAGTGGCTGGTCCGCCGTGGAGTTCGACCGAACACCGTCACCACGGTCGGAACGCTGTGCTCGGTAGCCGGCGGCATTATCTACGGTACCGGCCACATTCGAACCGGGGGATGGTTTCTGGGGTTGACGGCGCTGTTCGACGTGCTCGATGGGATGGTGGCCCGACGCACCAACCAGAGCTCGCCGTTCGGCGCCTTCTACGATTCGACGTTGGATCGGGTGGCGGATGGGTTCGTGCTGGGTGGGTTGGCCGTGTTTTTTTCCACGCGGCCGGGCTGGGTTGGCACCGCAATGGTGGTGGTGTGCATACTCGGCTTGATTGGAACGTTCGTGACGTCATACACGCGGGCACGCGCGGCGTCGCTGGGCGTCGATGCGCACGTCGGATGGCTGCAGCGGCCGGAGCGCGTGGTGTTGTTATCGGCGCCGCAGGCGTTCTTCGGGCTCGCGCTAGGCGGGCTCGTTCTCATTGCAATCATCGTTCTGTTGACTGTCACCGCGTGGATCACTGCCGCTCAGCGCATTGCCGCCGTTCACGCGGCCGTGCGTCGCGACGAAGCTGGTCCGCCTACCGTTCGCGCGTTGAGTGAGGCAAGTGCTGCCATGCGTCGCAGCACGTCGTCGCCGGCAAAGCGCGTCATCGCAAAAGGAGAATAGTTCGTGCAGGGTTCCTCAACGGCCGGGAACCGGCCTGTTCCGCGACCGGCGACCGGTCGTCTTGGAGTGCTCACGCCCGGCCTCGGCGCCGTCGCCACTACGTTCATGGCGGGCACCGAGAGCGTGCGTCGCGGGCTCTCACAGCCGATCGGATCGCTCACGCAGATGGCGACGATCCGGTTAGGCAAGCGCACCGAGAATCGGTCGCCGCTGATCAAGGATTTCGTGTCGCTGGCAACGCTCGATGACCTCGTGTTCGGCGCGTGGGATCCGATTCCGGATGACGCGCTCACGGCGGCGCGCAAAGCCGGCGTGCTCGAGGAGCACCACATCGCGCCGATCGCCGATTTTCTGAGCGCCATCACGCCGATGCCGGCAGTGTTCGAGAACCGGTACGTGACGCGCATCACCGGCACGAACGTGAAGAAGGGCAAGACCAAACGCGATCTCGCGGAACAGTTGCGACAGGACATTCGCGACTTCAAGTCCAAGCACAAGCTCGACCGTCTCGTCATGGTGTGGTGCGCGTCGACCGAGACGTACATCAAGGCCGCGTCGCAGCACGCGACGCTCGACCAGTTCGAGAAGGCGATGGAGCGCAACGATGACGCGATCTCGCCCGCCATGCTCTACGCGTGGGCATCGATCATGGAAGGCGTCCCGTTCGCGAACGGCGCGCCTAACTTGGCCGTCGATGCGCCGGCGTTGATGCAGTTGGCGAACGAGCGCGGCGTGCCGATCTCGGGCAAGGACTTCAAGACCGGCCAGACGTGGCTGAAGACGGTGATTGCGCCGGCGCTCAAGGCCCGTATGTTAGGCCTGTTAGGCTGGTACTCTACCAACATCCTCGGCAACCGCGACGGGGAGGTGCTCGACGATCCCGCGTCGTTCAAGACCAAGGAAGAGTCGAAGCTGAGCGTGCTGCACACCATTCTGCAGCCCGAGCAGTACCCCGAGTTGTACAAGGATTTCTCGCACGTGGTGCGGATCAACTACTACCCGCCGCGCGGCGACAACAAAGAAGGCTGGGACAACATCGACATCAAGGGGTGGTTAGGCTACCCCATGCAGATCAAGGTGAACTTCCTGTGCCGCGACTCGATTCTCGCGGCGCCCATCGTGCTCGATCTCGCGCTGTTCATGGATTTCGCGCAGCGTGCGGGATTGAAGGGGATTCAGGAATGGCTGTCATTCTATTTCAAGAGTCCGATGGCGGCGCCGGGCCTGCAGCCCGAACACGATCTGTTCATTCAGCAGACGAAGCTCAAGAACACGCTGCGCCACTTGATGGGCGAAGACCAGATCACGCACCTCGGCATGGAGTACTACGCGTCGTGAGATGGGCCGCGGGTCTTCTCGCACTGGCGGTGGCGGCGCAAGCCGTCACCGCGTGCCAGCCCGCGGAGACGAACACGGACTACCGCGCCTTCACCGCGCACTACGCGTTTCGGATCTCCAGTGAACCGGTACCGCCCATGGCACGGGAGAAAGTGCGGTACAAGGTGGTGGTGCGCGACAAAGAGACGAATCAACCGATTCAAGGTGGCGAGGGCATTCTCTACGCCGAGAATCGCGATGGGGTCAAGACGTGGGACAGTTTCACCGCGGGCCCGGAAGTGGGCACGTACTACGCCGAGCGCCTGAACTTTTTGACGTCCGGCGACTGGGCGATGGGCTTGCGGTTCCGCCGCGACTCGACGCACGCGCTGGAGCAGGCGGACTGGATGCAGGAAGTCGTGGCCGACACCTCGAAAATTCCCTGATCGCCATGCGCCATTTTCATCGGACGCACATTCCGCCGGCCGACGTGCTCGCTCTGGCCGATGAGTATTTCGCCCGGTTAGGCCTGACGCGCGGCGCGGTGCAGGAACGCGCGCGGTCGTACACCGGGGCGTTAGGCACGATGACCCTCAAGGTCAAGCCCGAAGGCGGGCACTACACGTTCATCGACGTGGAGACCGACCAGCCCGGTGAGAGCCGCCTCGACCGCAACGTGAAGCGGTATTTCGTGAAGGTGCACCGGAACGCCGATCCCGAGCACACGCTCGAGGCCGCGTACTGATGGCCTCGCGCACGTCTTCGCGCGGACGCGGCGCGGCGCGGCACCGCGTCGCGCCGGCGTCGGCCGCGCCGTCCGCCGCGCTCGACCGGGTGCAGAAGCTCGAGCTCTACTATTACATGCGTCTCACGCGGTCGCTCGAGGAGCGGCTGGTGAACCTGTACCGGCAGACCAAGGTAGTGGGCGGCCTCTTTCGCTCGTTAGGCCAGGAGGCCGACGCGGTGGGCAGCGCGTACGCGCTCGATCGCACCAAGGGCGACGTCCTGTCGCCGCTCATCCGCAACCTCGGCGCGATGCTCGTGCAGGGCGCGCAGCCACTCGAGATCGTTCGGCAGTACATGGCCAAGGGCGACTCGCCCACGCGCGGGCGCGAGCTCAACATCCATTTCGGCGATCTCGAGCGCGGGTTCATCGGACAGATCTCGCACTTGGGCGACATGGTGCCCGTGATGGCCGGCGTCACGCTGAGCTTCAAGATGCGCGGACAGGATCGCGTGGGTCTGGTCTACGTCGGCGACGGCGCAACATCGACGGGCGCCTTCCACGAAGGGATCAACTTCGCAGCAGTGCAGCGGTGTCCGTTAGTCGTGGTCGTCGAGAACAACGGCTACGCGTATTCGACGCCCATCTCGAAACAGACCGCGGCGGCGGAGCTCAAGGACAAGGCGCTCGCATACGGCATTCCGGGCGAGCAGGCGGATGGCAACGATGTCTTGGCGACCTACGACGTGACGAAGCGTGCGGTGGACCGCGCACGGCGCGGCGAGGGCGTGACGCTGATCGAGCTTCTCACCTATCGGCGCAAGGGGCACGCCGAGCACGACAGCCAGTCGTACGTGCCCGAGGGCGAGATCGAGCGCTGGGCGGCGACGAACGATCCGGTGGACCGCTACGTGGCGCATCTGACGAGCGCGGAAGGCGTCTCGCCTCACGAGCTGGCCGACATCGACGCGCGCGTGCAGCGCGAGATCGACGAGGCAACAGATCTCGCCGAGCAATCGCCGATGCCCGAGCCTAACGACGCACTCACCGGCGTGTACGCCGATCCGCCGTCGGCCGAGCGGCCCTGGTACCGGAGCGGCGTGTCGAGCGCGGTGACGGCGAACGAGCGGCCGGCCGCCTGGGGGACGTTCAATGGCTGAGATCACCTATCTCGAGGCGATCCGCCAGGCGCTGTTCGAGGAAATGGATCGCGACCCGAACGTCTTTGTGTTAGGCGAAGACATCGGTGCGTACGGCGGCGCGTTCAAGGTGACCGATGGCTTGCTCGCGAAGTACGGTGAGTCGCGCGTGATCGACACGCCCATCTCGGAGGCCGCCATCGTCGGCGCGGCGGCGGGCGCGGCGCACATGGGCATGCGTCCCGTCTGCGAGATGCAATTCATCGACTTCATCTCGTGCGCGTACGACATGCTCACCAACTACGTGGCCACGGCGCGCTACCGTGCGTTCCTGCCGTGTCCGCTCGTGGTTCGGGGCCCGAGCGGCGGATACGTGCGCGGCGGGCCGTTCCACTCGCAGAATCCCGAAGCAGCCTTCCTGCACACGCCGGGTCTCAAGATCGTCTATCCTTCGACGGCGACCGACGCGTACGGTCTGCTCAAGGCGGCGATTCGCGACGATGATCCGGTGCTGTACTTCGAGCACAAGTATCTGTATCGGCGCATCAAGGAAGAGTTGCCGGGCGGCGATCACGTCGTGCCGATCGGCAAGGCCCGTCTCGCGCGCGAAGGGAAGGATTTGTCGATCATCACGTACGCGGCCACGGTGTGGAAGGCCCTCGAGGCAGCGGAGCAGCTCGAGAAGGAAGACGGTCTGTCGGTCGAGGTGCTCGATCTACGCTCGCTGCTGCCGATGGACGACGAGGCGATCGTGGCAACGGTGAAGAAGACGAATCGCGTGATGATCGTGCACGAGGACACGCGCACGGGCGGCGTCGCAGGAGAAGTGACCGCGCGCATCACCGAAAAGGCATTTGCGTGGCTGGATGCGCCGATTCTTCGCGTGACCGCGGCGGATGTGCCGCTGCCGTATTCGCCGCCGCTCGAGGATTTTGTGCTGCCGCAGACCTCGGACATCGTGACGGTGGCGCGTCAGCTCGCGGCCTACTGAGGTGGCAGGGAGGGGAGAACGAACTGGCCCGCCGCGCCTGGCCATCGGGTGTCTGTTACTGCCGGGCAGTTTCTTTGGCGGCGGGATGATCGGTGTCGGCATCGCACAGATTGTCGACACGGTAACGGGGTGCAAAGCGGCGGCGGAGCTGCCGTCGTGCAATACGTTTCCGTTTTTTCTTGGCGGCGGAATTTTAGGCGCAATCGTGATGATGTTCCTGATCCAGTGGCGAATCCGTCGGCGTCCCGGCGGTGCTACGGACACAGGATTGAAACAATCGAAGAGGAGTTGAGCCTGTGTCACGCATCGATGTGATCATGCCGCAGATGGGCGAGTCGATCGCGGAGGGAACGCTCTCGAAGTGGCTGAAGAAGGTAGGGGACGAGGTCAAGCGCGACGAGCCGATCTTCGAGATATCGACGGACAAGGTGGACGCCGAGATTCCCGCGCCGTCGGCCGGGGTGTTGGCGGAGATTCTGGTGCAGGAAGGGCAGACGGTGCCGGTGCAGACGATCGTGGCGCGTCTGGAGACGGAGAAGGGTGCGTTGGTTGGTGCGGGTGCGAGTGCGGCGCCGGCTGCGGGTGCGGCCCGGGGGGCCCCCCCCGCTGTCGAATCTACGCCTGCGCCGGCCGAACCCCGTCATCCTTCCGCGCCGACTCCAAGCGCGCCTATGCATGCCGGCAACGGCGGCGATACCGGCAACTCCTTCGAGGATCGCCTGCGCACCAAGTCGTCTCCGCTCGTGCGCAAGATTGCGGCGGAACACGGCATCGAGCTCACCGGCATGCACGGCTCCGGCATCGCCGGTCGCGTCACCAAGAAGGACATTCTGCAATTCATCGATGCCGGCGGCACGGCTCCGCGCCCGGCAGTGCCCGCCGCGCCGCGGTCCGGCGTCGCCGCTCCGTTAGGCGCCATGTGGCCCACGCCCACCGCCGAACCCGGCGACGTGGTCGAGCCCATGTCCAAAATGCGCGCGCTCATCAGCGAGCACATGGCGCTCTCGCGGCGCACGGCAGCGCACGTGACGTCGTTCATGGAACTCGACTTCACGCGCGTCGCTCGGCTCCGCGCCAAACACCGCGCAGACTTCGAGGCCGCGACGGGCCAGAAACTCACGTACCTGCCGTTCATCATCAAGGCCGTCGTCGATGGAATCAAAGCGTTCCCGGTGATGAACGCGTCGGTGGCGAACGACACGATCATCTATCGGAAGCAGGTCAACATCGGCGTCGCGGTGGCGCTCGACTGGGGACTCATTGTCCCGGTCATCAAGCACGCCGACGACCTCTCGGTCACCGGCATCACGCGCACGCTCAACGATCTCGCGAATCGCGCGCGCGCGAAGAAGTTGAATCCGGAAGAAGTGCAGGGCGGCACGTTCACGATCACCAACCCGGGCGTGTTCGGCTCGCTCATGGGGACGCCCATCATTAACCAGCCGCAGGTTGCGATCCTCGGCGTGGGCACAATCGAGAAACGGCCCAAGGTGATGACCGGACCGGACGGCGAAGACGTGATCGCAATCCGTACGTGCTCGTACTTCTCGATCTCATTCGACCATCGCATCATCGACGGCGCCATCGCCGACCAATTCCTGGCGCACGTCAAGAAAACGATCGAAACGTATCCGGACGCGGGGTTCTAAACGTGGCCAGAGCGCTCACCATTCGGCGTTCCATCGTTCCCCTCGCCGATCGAAAGAAGTTTCTGCAGAAGCTGAAGGGCCGGCGCAAGTATTTCGTCGACGCCGGCTGCAAGTTCTGGGTGTTCGAGGAGAGCGATCTCGCCGGTGCGTTCGTCGAGTTCGTCGAAGCGGACGACCCGAAAACGCTCGCCAAAGCACTCGCCGACGCGTCGGATCAGCCGGCGGATGCAGTGCGCATTTACGAAGAAGTGGACGTGGACTGATGCCCATTCGCACAATCACGATCGACGGCGCGCGGTGGGACGTGATGCCCTCCGGCCGGGTGACGCAATACGACCGCGATGAGTTCGCGCTGTTGTTCATCACGGGCGATGGCAGCGAGCGCCGCGTGCGCACGGTGCGCTACTCGCCGCAGGGCACGCGTTCGCGCGATCGGTCGTTAGCCGAGCTCTCCGACGCGGATCTGACGCGCCTGTTCGCGCACTCGCAGGAGAGCGCGACCTCGCCCGAGGCTGGGTACCGCCGGTGACCGGCGCGCCCAAGGATGCACCGGGCGCCGGCGCGAGCGTCCGGTGCGTCGACCTGCACATGCATTCGACGGCATCGGATGGTTCGCTGCCGCCTGACGCGGTGGTGGGCGCCGCGGCCGCGGCGCATCTGACGGCCATTGCCCTCACCGACCACGACACGGTTGCGGGCATCGCCGCCGCGCGCGACGCCGGCGCCCGGTTAGGCGTTCGCGTCGTGGCCGGCGTCGAGCTGAGCGCGACGGACGCGGGCAACGAGGCGCACCTGCTCGGCCTGCACCTCTCGCGTCTCGACGCCATCGAGCGGCACCTCGTGGTGTTCCGCGAAACGCGGCGCGCGCGGGCGGCACGCATGGTCGAGCGTGTGAACGCGTTGGGCATCCCGCTCGCGCTCGATGCCGTGCTCGCGGAAGCCGGCGACGCCGCGATCGGACGGCCGCACGTGGCGCGCGCGCTCGTGGCCGGCGGCTGGGCCAAAGACATCCGCGACGCCTTCGACCGCCTGCTCGGCAATGGCCGGCCGGCCTTCGTGCCCAAGTACCGTCTAACGTTAGGCGAAGCCATCGGCCTCGTGCACGATGCCGGCGGACTGGCCGTGCTGGCGCACCCGGGTTCGAGCGGCACGCGCGAGCGCCTCGAAACACTGCGCGCCGAGGGGCTCGATGGCGTCGAAGTGAGGCATCCGGGCCACTCCGCCGAAGACATCGCACGGTTGGGCGTCCTCGTCGAGCATCTCGATCTGCTGCCGAGCGGCGGATCGGATTGGCACGGGGCGAAGACCGGACCGCGCGTGATCGGTGGCATGCACGTGCCGGAATCATGGCTCGCGCGACAGGACGCGCGCTTACGCGCCGCATCGGCCAACGTCGCATGAGCACCGCGCTCCTCGCCGTCGGCGACGAAGCTCCGCCGTTCGAGGCGCCCGCCAGCGACGGCCAGACCTACACGCTGGCGCGTCTCACCGCCAAGCTGGCGGTGGTGCTCGTGTTCTATCCCGGGAACAACACCCCTGGCTGAAACAAACAACTCTCCGCCGTGCGCGATGAGTTGAGCAAGTTCCAGAAGGCCGGTGTCCAGCCGTTAGGCGTCAATCCGGCGAGCGTGGATGCCCACGCGCGGTACGCCGCCAAGATGCATTTCAATTTCCCGTTGCTGAGCGACCCGCAGCGAATGATCGCCGCCGCCTACGGCGCGCTCAAGCCGGACGGACGGCTCATCCAGCGCACCGTGTACGGCATTGGCCGAGACGGCCGCATTGCCTTCGCGGCGCGCGGCGCACCCGCTCCCGGCGACGTACTCGCCGCGTTGGAGCGCTGAGTGGATCCCAAAGGACGCGTCGCCCTCGTCACCGGCGGCGCGCGCCGTGTGGGACGTGCCCTCGCGCTCGCCCTCGCCGACGGCGGCGCTCGCATCGCGATCCACCACCACGAATCGCCGGCAGACGCCGCATCGCTGATCGATCAATTGTCGGCCCGCGGGATCGAGGCTGTCGCGTTCCAATACGATCTGCGTAAGGCGGACGCGCCCGATCGACTGGTCGCCGATGTCGTGGATCACTTCGGGACACTCGACATTCTCGTCAACTCGGCAGCAGTGATGGTCCGGAGTCCGCTCGAGGACATCACGTTCGACCAATGGGATGACACGTTCGCCCTCAACCTGCGTGCGCCGTTCTTCTGTGCCCGCGCCGCGGAGCGCGCGATGGGCGAGCGCGGCGGCGTGATTGTGAACCTCGCCGATCTCGCAGGCATAGAAGCGTGGCCCGCGTACGCCGCGCACGGCATCTCCAAGGCGGGCGTCATTCACATGACGCGCGTGCTGGCCCGCATCCTCGCGCCGCGCGTGCGGGTGAACGCGATCGCGCCCGGCGCCGTGCTCCTGCCGGAGAGCTGGAGTGCCGAAGACGCTGCGCACCTCGAGCGCACGACTCCGCTCCACCGACTCGGCTCGCCCAACGATGTAGCGCAGGCGATGTTGTACCTGATCGAGGCCGACTACGTGACGGGTGACCTCATCGTGGTAGATGGCGGCCGGCATATTCGCTAGGAACGGCGACGGCCTTTCGGGTGCTTTATCTTTAACTGTTGCAGGAAAATGGTCGCCGCCGAAGGCGATCGTGCGGGATGGCGCGGGAACCGATGCCGGTCCCGTCAACCAAAGATCGAAGGAGCATGCGCGGTGGGCCAGAGACACGACTACGACGTGGTGATCGTTGGCGCCGGGCCGGCGGGACTGACAGCCGGACTCTATGCCGGACGCGCGATGCTGCGCACCGCGGTGTTGGAGCGCGGCGCGGCGGGCGGCGAGTTGCTCAACACGGAGCTGGTCGAGGACTATCCCGGCTTCGAGCGCATCGAAGGGTGGGAGCTGGCGCAGAAGCTCGAGGAGCACACCCGAAAGTTCGGCGCCGAGCTTCTGTTAGGCGTGTCGGTCGAGAGCGTGCGGCGGATGCCGGATGGCACGTTCGAAACGAGCACCGATGGGGGCGACGTCTATCAATCGCCGGCGGTGATCGTCACGGCCGGCGGCACGCCGGTCAAGCTCGGCGTACCGGGCGAAGCCGAGTATGCGGGGAAGGGCGTGTCGTACTGCGCGATTTGCGACGGCGCGTTCTTCAAGGGCCACACGATCGCCGTCGTGGGCGGCGGCGACGCGGCGGCAGAGGAGAGCGATTTCCTCACGCGCTACGCCGAGAAGGTGTACCTCATCCACCGGCGCCACGATCTGCGCGCGTCGAAGATCATCCAGCAGCGCGTGTTCGAGAACCCGAAGATCGAGATCATCTGGGACACGGTTGTCGAGATCATCGAGGGTGACACCCACGGCCTGGTGGACAACCTCGTCCTGCGCAACGTCCTGACGAACGAAACGCGCAACCTGCCCGTGACGGGCATCTTCGTGTTCGTCGGGTTCCGGCCTAACACCGGGATCATCGCCGAGCACTTCGCGCACGATGCATCCGGGTACGTCGTCACGGACACCAACATGCAGAGCTCCATTCCCGGATTGTTCGTGGCGGGAGACCTGCGGTCGCAGCTCACGCGTCAGGTCACGACCGCGGCGGGCGACGCGACGACGGCGGCGATTGCAGCGGAGAAGTATCTCGCCGCGCTGCGTGACGCCTCGCCGGATGCGCGGGCGTCCAAGGTTGGAGCGGCGTAGTCGTGCGCGTCGAAACCATCACCGTTGGGCCATTTCAAGAGAATGCGTTTCTCGTCGTGTGCACCGGTGCGCGCGAGTGCGTGCTGATCGATCCCGGTTCCGAGCCCGATCGATTGCTGCACGCGATCCGTCAATCGGGTGCGACGCTGCGCGCGATCTGGGTCACGCATCCGCACGTCGATCACGTCGGCGCAATTGCCGGCATCAAGCGCGCAATGGATGTCCCCGTGTACGCGCATCCCGACGGCCGGCCACTGTACGATGCGGCCGAGGAGCAGGGTCGTGCCTTCGGCCTCGAGCTCGAACAGCCGCCGCCGCCGGATGTCGAGATGCACGAGGGTGACCGGCTGCGCGTCGGCAAGCACGAGTTCGGCGTGATCGAAACGCCGGGTCATGCACCGGGACACGTCGTGATCCACGGGCACGGGATGGCGTTCGTTGGCGACTGCCTGTTCGCCGGCTCGATCGGGCGCACCGATCTTCCGTTAGGCAACGGCGCCGAGCTCGCCCGGTCGCTCGATCGCATCTGCGAGTTGGACGACGCCACGACCGTGTATCCCGGGCACGGACCGGTCACCACCGTTGGGCGGGAGAAAATGTCCAATCCGTTTCTCAACGGAACGCTGCGCATCGTGGGCGGAGCGTGACGCGCACAAGCGCTGCGCCCATTGTGGCGGCCCTCGTGTTGAGCGCATGGCTCGGTGCCGCGTTGTTCTTTTCGGCCGTTGTTGCACCGGCGGCGTTCCGCGCGCTGCCGGATGTGTCGATGGCCGGAGCGCTGGTGCGAGCGACGCTACCTGCGATCTTCTACGCGGGGATCGTCGCAGGGATCGTGTCGCTCTGGCTCGGTTTGGGCGCGTCGGTGTCCGCGCGCCGCGTCCGAACTGCGTGCGCGGTGGGCGTCGCTCTCTGCTGCGCGGTTGCGCAGTTTGGCGCCGTCCAGCGATCGAACGGTTGCGGACGCGGCTCACCACGCCGATCGAGTCGCTCGCCCCGAGCGACCCTCTGCGCATCACGTTCGCCCGGCTGCACGCGGTGTCGGTTGGTCTGTTGGGTCTCGCCATGATGCTCGCCGCGGTAACCGTGGTTCTGTCGTGGCGAGCCGGTCTGGCGTCATCGGTTAGCCCTGAGTAACCATTCTACCAAGCAAGTCGGCCCGCCTATATCCCGCAGAAGGTCCCGGAGGACGATCTCATGAAACTGCCTCGTCTGCTCATTCTTGCCGGCGTTGCCGCGCTCGGTGCGTGTTCGCTGTCCACCGATCTCCCCACGAAGAGACCGCTCGGCATCGTCGTGCTGACGGACACGGTGGACGCGGACAGCAATACGGTGTTGTCTCCAATAGCGCACTTCTTCAACGGTCAGGGTGTGGTCGTCCCCGACAGCCACCACATCGTGGACTCGTGTGTGGTGATTCCGAATCTGGCCGACACCGGTGCGTTCCCGTACCAGCTGTTTTCGCCGTTGAATGCCGGTGACTCCATCATCGTTCAGACCGGCGGTGTCACTGCGAGTCTGTTCCCGGTGCTCGACCCGACGACCCAACTCTCGACGGGTGCGTACGCCTTGAAGACCGTGCCATCTATTCCGTTCACACCTGGGACCGCCGTGTCCGTGACGGTGCCGGGAGCGACGGGCAACGGGACGTTTCCTCCGGGCGCAGCGTCGGCCAGTACCGCTGCACCGTATACGGTCGGCCCCATCAACCGCACGCCCAATCCGGATTCGATGACCATCACGTGGTCGCCGGCCTCCGGCCCGGGATCGGCGATGGTATTCGTCGTCGCATTCGATACTGCGGCCACCGCGACCGGCGACCCGCTTCACGTCGAGATGTACTGCTCGAATTTGGACGACGGCGTGGCGAACGTGCCGCAGGCCGTTGCGCGATTGTGGCTCAAGGCACTGCCAGGACCACGCAACATGCGCTCGTATCGGTGGCAGACGACGATTCAGAACAATGGCGCGGCCGGTTTGATCATCATCTCGCAGCACAACGAATACGCGGCGGACGCCCCGTAGCGCATCGATGCGCGCCGGCGGGTCCGTTCCGTTAGGCACGGACGCCGCCGGCGCCGTGTCGCTTTCATTTCTTTCCCTGTGCCCCAATCCATGACCCACGCCACCCGCGCCGAGAACGATCCGCTCGGCGAGTTGCCCGTGCCCGAGGCTGCGCTGTACGGCGTCCAGACCGTGCGTGCCATGCAGAACTTCCCCATCAGCGGGCTCCGTCCGCTGCCGATGTTCGTGGACGCTGTCGTGTGGATCAAGCGCTCGGCCGCGCTCACGCACAAAGAGACGGGTCGCCTCGATGCCCGCCTGGCCGACGCGATCGTCGCCGCCGCGGACGAGGTGTTGGGCGGACAGCACCGCGACCAGTTCGTAGTGGACGTGTACCAGGCCGGTGCCGGCACCTCGCACAACATGAACGTGAACGAGGTGCTCGCGAACCGCGCGAACGAGCTGCTGGGCGGACGCCGCGGCGCATACACGCCCGTGCACCCGAACGATCACGTCAACATGGCGCAGTCCACGAACGACGTGATTCCGACTGCGATCCGGCTCGGCACCCTCGCGATGCTGCGCGATCTGACGGCGGCGCTGGCCGGTCTTCGAGACCGGCTGCTCGACAAGGGCCGTGAGCTGGACGACGTGATCAAGAGCGGCCGCACCCACTTGCAGGATGCGATGCCGATCCGGTTAGGCCAGGAGTTCCGGGCCTACGGCCTAACGATCGAGCGGAACACGCGCCGTCTGACCGACGTGGCGGACTTCCTGCGCGACCTGGGAATCGGGGGCAGCGCCGTTGGCACCGGCGTGAACGTCGAACCCCAGTATCCGTCGCTCATGATCCGGCACCTGCGCAAGGTGACCGGCCTCGACCTGCGCGAGGGCGAAGATCGCGTGCAGCTCATGCAGAGCATGGGCGACGTGGCCGGCTTCAGCGCGCAGCTTCGCACGCTCGCCGTGGACCTGAGCAAGATCGCGAGCGACCTGCGGCTCCTCGCCTCCGGACCACGCACCGGCTTCGACGAGATCGTGATGCCAGCCGTGCAGCCGGGGTCGTCGATCATGCCGGGCAAGGTGAATCCGTCGATCGCGGAAATGGTGAATCAGGTGTGCTTCCAGGTGATCGGCAACGACACGTGTGTGAGCGCGGCGGCGGAGCACGGGCAGCTCGAGCTCAACGTGATGATGCCGGTGATTGCGCACAACGTGTTCTTCTCGATGCTCATCCTGACTAACGCAACCAGCGCGCTCGCGGAGCGCTGCGTGGCCGGCATCGTGGCCAACAAGGAGCAGTGCGCGTTCTGGGTGGAACGCTCGGCGGCCCTGGCGACCGCGCTTGCGCCTCAAATCGGCTACGCGCGCGCGGCCGAGCTGAGCAAGCGGTCCGTCAAGGAAAACACGCTGATTCGCGATCTCGTGAGGCGGGAAGGCGTCTTGCCCGAACAGGAGATCGACAAGGTGCTCGACCTGCGGCGCATGACCGAAATCGGTGTGCCGGGGAAGTGATCGTGCCTGTCGCCGCGTGTACTTGCCGTCTGGGCAATCCAAGCCTATCCTGAAACCATGCGGATCACGACGTGGGCGGAGTACGGTCTGATCTGTTCGCTGCACCTGGCACAACGAGTGCGCGAAGGTCCCGTCACCGGTCGTGACATTGCGACCCGCGAGCGATTGCCGGTCGATTACGTCGAGCAGATTCTGTTGCGGCTACGGCGCGCCGACATCGTCAAGAGCACGCGCGGCGCGCACGGCGGGTATTCGCTCGCCCGGGCGGCCGATCAGATCTCGGTGCGCGACGTGATTGCAGCGTCCGAGCTCACCACGTTCGATCTCCACTGTGTGTCGCATCCGGTGGACGACGAACGGTGCGCTGCCTCCAACGCCTGCAGCATCCGCCCCGTCTGGGTCCTGCTCCAACAGAAGATCGACGCCGTGCTCGATGGCGTCCATCTCTCGGACCTGATGTACGAGGAACCCGCCGTTCGCGAGAGAGTAGGGCTGCCTGTCCTCCAAGGCTGACCGTGGCGCACGGTCGCGCGTGACGAGAGCAATCGACTAGCGATGTGGCGCGAGTGGCGACGAAGCCGCGATCTCCGCGCGAAGGCCGGCGCCTATGTGGCGACGCTAATCCTCGAACCGGCCGCAGACGACGTCGCCTGGCTTTCCGAGCACGGAACTTCCGGTGACGCCGACCATGCGCGGTGGGAGTTGCGCTACGCGCGTCGCGCGCTCGGGTTGTTGACGGCCCAACGCGACGCGTTGGACGACCGCACGGCGTCGGTCGTAGCCCGGGCGTTGGCCGGCGCGTTGGCGCGAGACAACGCCGTGGCGCCGGGCAAGCTCAGAGTAGCCGAACAGCAGCTCAACGAGCGCCTGCGGGCGTATAGCGAAGCGCTATCCAATCGTCAGGGAGAGGGGAGCGGATGGCACTTGGGCCGCACCCTTCTGGAGTTCGCGGGGCGGCGGGAAGCGGTGAGTGCGGAAGACGTGGCGCATGCGTCGGAGATTCTGTCCCGCTATTTGGCGGACGGAAACGCAGCGCTCCGCGAGCGCTTCGGATCTGTCGACCTTCCCGAAGACATCGCCCCGTCAGCCGTCCGCAACGTGCCCACGCCCCGTAAGGCAAAGCGGGCGACGTAAGTCGCCCGCTTGCGGTGTATGCCGAAGGGGGGACTCGAACCCCCACGGGCTTTCGCCCACTGCGCCCTGAACGCAGCGCGTCTACCAGTTCCACCACTTCGGCGTGGACGCGTAACCTAATTGAGCCGCTTTGACAAAGTCAAACAGCACCACCGACGCTGGCGACAGGCAGCGAAGCGGCAATAGCAAGACGCGCGGCGCGCGCACGCCGCGCAGTTCATCCGCCGGCGTGACGACGCTGCGGACGAACGTACGCGATCTGCGCGCCGTCGATGAAGCTGCGTTAGACGCGACGCACATGCTGCGCCTGCCGTGTCTGATTGTCGAATCGAGACCGACGGGCACGGTGGCGCGCGGTGACACCGAGTGGGCGGCGCCGGAACAGGCGAACGGCGTGGGACGCGCCGGCTGGAACTGGGACGGCGAGCGGCTCCATGCGCACACGGGACGCTACGGGTTTCGTCCGCTGTTCGTCCGCCGGCTCGCGGACGGTGTGGCGCTCTCGCCGTCGTTAGTCCGGCTCATGTCGATCGGTGGATCACTGCCGATCGACGATAGCGCGATGGCGGTGTTCCTTCGCATCGGCTTCTTCATGGGCGAGGACACGCCGTTCCGCGATGTGCGGGTGCTGCCGCCGGGCGGACGGCTCGAGTGGCGCGATGGCGTGTTGTCGGTCGAGGCGACGTACCCGCGGGTTCGCGAGAGCGTCATGACGCGCGCCGCGGCCATCGACGCGTTCATCGACGTTTTCCGAGACGCCGTTCGGCGCGCCGATCCCGGCGCCCAGCGCAACGTCGTGCCGCTCAGCGGCGGCCGCGACTCACGCCACATTTTGTTCGAGCTGTGCGCGTCGGGACACCCCCCTGAGCGCTGCCTAACGCTGCGCAATTATCCGCCGCGCGGCACGCGCGACGTGGTCGTGGCCGCCGAGATCGCGCGCGCCGTGGGCGTCACCCACGAGGTGGTCGAAGAGACGCCGTCGCGCGCGTCGGCCGAGCTACGCAAGAACCTGCTCACGCACTTCTGTGCCGACGAGCACGCGTGGTTCATGGCGCTGGCGGAACGGCTCTCGGGCCAGGACACGGCCGTGTGGGACGGCATCGGCGGCGACGTGTTGTCGAACGGACACCGGTTGGAGGCGTCGCTGCTCGCCCTCGCGCGGGCCGGCAACGTCGAGCAATTGGCGCAGACCATGTTGGACGAAGGCGCGATGCGCATGGTGGCTCCGGCGTTGGCGGCACGGTGGACGCGCGAGGCGGCCGTCGCGCGCCTAACGGAAGAGCTGCGCCACCATCTCGACGCGCCCAACCCGATCGGGTCGTACGTATTCTGGAATCGCACGCGGCGCGAGATCGCGCTCGTCCCGTTCGGAGTCTGGAACGCCGCGGGTCGTGTCATCACGCCGTACCTGGATCCGGCCGTCTACGATCTCCTGGCGTCGCTGCCGGCGGACCTGTTCATCGACAAGCGGTTCCACCCGGATGCCATCCGCCGCGGGTATCCCGCGCACGCGTACCTGCGCTTCGACACCGAAACGGGGCTCCGGCCGGTCCGCTCGCCTAACGGAACGCCGGCCGATGCGCCGTACTACCGGCGGCTGCTGCGCGAGACCGGGGCGTACGTGGCCCGGCTTCGGCGGCCGCGGCTGGTTCGCCGGTCCTGGCTCGCATCGCGCGTGGCCTACTGGTATCTGCGCGGCGATTTCAGCGACACCCAGCTCATGCCGTTCGCCATGTATCTGGCGCAGCTGGACGGCGTGATCCAGTGGTGCGAGAGCCGCGACCCCGAGTTGGGTGCGGCGGCCGTTCACTCGTAGCGCAGCGCGACGATCGGATCGAGGCGCGACGCGCGCCGCGCCGGCCACACGCCGAAGATGATGCCCACCAGCGCCGCGAAGATGAACGCGACGCCGACCGTCGCGGGCAGGACCTGCTCGTTCCACGACATGAAGGACTTGAGCGCGGTCGCGCCGCCCACGCCAACGGCCACGCCGATCACGCCGCCGAGTGCGCACAGCGTGACGGCCTCGATCAGAAACTGCAGCAGGATCTGACGTTGCGTCGCGCCAAGTGCCTTACGGATCCCAATTTCACGCGTGCGTTCCGTGACCGACACGAGCATGATGTTCATGATGCCGACGCCGCCCACGAGCAGACTCACGCTCGCGATCGCCGCGAGCAGCAGGCTGAAAATCTTGGTCGTATCGCTGAGCGCGCTCAGGAAATCCAGCTGACTCCGAATGCGAAAATCATCGGGCGCGCCCGCAGGGAGACGGTGCGCACGGCGCATGATCCGCTGCAGCTCCATCATCGTCTGCGGAATGGCCGCCTCGCTGGGCGCGAGCACGTGAATGTCGTTCAGGTACGGCGTGTCGAAGACCACGAAGCGCCCGGTGTTGAACGGAATCAGCACCTGATCGTCGGGGTCGAAGAAACCGCCGGCCGCTTCGCCCTTGGATGCCAGCACGCCGATCACGGTAAAGCCGACGCCGCGAATGCGGATTTCCTTGCCGATGGCGTCGGCAGCGGCGGAGAAGCCGAGGTCGTGTAGCACGGTCGTGCCGATCACCGCCACGCGACGGCGGCCGTGACCGTCGTCGTCCGTGAACATGCGCCCGACGGCGACGCTGTAGTTCTGCACCTGCAGAAAGTTGGGTGTCGCACCCGTGATCTGCACGTAGGTGTTGGCGCCGTGATACTCGACCTGGAGATCGCGGTCCTGTTGCGGCTGGATCGCGGCGATGAGGTGTGAGCGGTCCTTGAGAAACTGGACATCGTCCATCGTGATGCGATGGATGTCGCTCGTTTCGACCCCGCCGCGCACGACACGCGTCGGATTCACCGTAAGCCGTGTGGTACCGAGGGACGCAATGCGCGTCTCGATCGCGTGTCGCGCGCCGGTGCCGAGTGCCAACATGGCGATCACGGCCGCGACGCCGATAACGATGCCGAGCATCGTGAGCAGGGAGCGAAGCTTGTTTGCCGCCAGCGCGCGCAACGCGACCGCGACGATCTCTCCGACGATCATGCGTCTCATGATATCATTGGGACCGGACGACCGTGTTGCCTGCATCTTCCGACGGGTCTAACTTGCCTTTGGCACGATCGTCCATTACCTGGCAGATCCGCGCCGCGCTCCCGCGGTCCGCGAACGCCGTCATTCCTCGCCCTTGCCCACAGCAGACGACTCGGCAGCGCAGACGCCCGTCGCGCGGAACAAGCGCGCCCGGCACGATTATCATCTCCTGGAGACATGGGAGGCCGGCATCGTGCTTACGGGTACGGAGATCAAGTCGCTGCGCGCTGGGCAGGCGAACATCACGGATGCGTACGCGATCGTGACCCACGGCGAAGTGTTTCTCCTCAATGCGCACATCGCGCCCTACGAACAGGGCAACCAGTTCAACCACGAGCCGCGCCGCACGCGCAAGCTGCTGCTGCACCGGCGCGAGATTCGGAAGCTGATCGGTGCCGTCGAGCGACAAGGCCTCACGCTGGTGCCGCTCGACGTTCACTTCACGCGGGGCAAGGCAAAGGTGACGCTCGCGCTGGGCAAGGGAAAGAAGCTGCACGACAAGCGGGACGATGCGCGGCGGCGCGAAGACGAGCGCGAGATGGCGCGGGCGGCGCGCGTCCGATGATCTGCGCTCTGCTCCTCGTGTTTCAGGCCGCGGTGACGCCGGCGATGCGCGGCAGCGATGCGCCCGTGCGCGTCCCATCAAGCACGGCGCACCGCACCGTGGTGGTGGACGCGGGACACGGCGGTCCGGACAACGGCATGTCGGGTCCCATCGGCACCCGATGGAAGGTCTACGAGAAAGACATCACGCTGCAGGTTGCGAAAAAGCTGGCCACCGCACTGCGCGACCGCGGGTTTCACGTTGTGATGACCCGTACCAGGGACACACTCATCGCGCTCTCCGATCGCGGCCGGATCGCGAACGAGCACCACGGCGATCTCTTCGTGTCCGTTCACGTCAACGCAGCCAATCCGGCGTGGCGGGATCCCGGAGCAGCGCGTGGTTTCGAGACGTACTTTCTCGCCGAAGCGAAGACGGAAGACGCCAAGCGCGTGGAGGAAATGGAAAACGCGTCGGTGCGATTCGAGACGGACGTCTCGGCAAAGAAGGGCGATCCGCTGAGCTACATCATGAACGACATGGCGCAGAACGAGCACCTGCGCGAGTCGAGCGAGCTCGCGGACCTCGTCCAGCAGCACCTGGGCGCGATCGAACCAGGACCAAGCCGCGGCGTGAAGCAAGCGGGCTTCCGCGTACTCGTGACGGCGTTCATGCCGGCGGTGCTCGTGGAGATCGGGTTCGGGACCAACCCGGCCGATGCGCGGTTCATCACGAACCCCGCGCGCCAGCGGCAGATCGCATCGGCGATCGCCGACGCGACCGTCGAGTATCTGGACCACTATCAACGCCGGTTAGGCGTGGCGACGCCGTGAGCGGGGTGGCGCGGACGTGAGCGCCGATCAATCGTCACGCGCGACCGCGCTCGCCGTGAGCGTGGCGGGCATCAGCTTTCAAAACCCCATCGTTCTCGCGCCCGGCACGGCGGCATACGGGCGCGAGCTGCGCGGCGTGATCGCGCTCGATGCGTTAGGCGGCATCGGCACCAAGGCGGTGAGCCCGAAGCCGCGAGCCGGCGCACCGGCGCCGCGCGTGGCCGAGGCGCGCGACGGCGTGATGATCAACGCGGTGGGCCTGGCCAACCCGGGACTCGAGGAAGTGAAGCGGGTCGAGCTGCCGTGGCTCGCCGAGCACGCGGGCGGCGCGCGCGTGCTGGTGAACGTCGTTGGCGACACCGTCGAGGATTACGCGGCGGTCGTATCGGCGCTCACCGACCAGGCCGGCGTCGACATTTTCGAGCTCAACGTGAGCTGTCCGAACGTGCGCGCGGGCGGCATGGAGTTCGGGGCCGATCCGGCGACGCTGGCAGCGGTGGTGCGCGGCGCGCGCGCGGCGACGCGGCGGCCGATCTTCGTCAAGCTGAGTCCTGCGTCGGCGGACATCGCGGCGAGCGCGTGCGTCGCGGTGGACGCGGGCGCCGACGGGATCACGCTCGTGAATACCATGCCCGGTCTGGTGGTAGACGTCGAGCGCCGCCGGCCAGCGTTAGGCTTCGGCTCAGGCGGCGTGAGCGGCGCGCCGTTGTTGCCGGTGGGCGTGCTCGCCACGTGGAAGGTGCGCCGCGCCGTTCAGGTTCCGCTCCTCGGCGTGGGCGGCGTGTCGTCGGCAAGCGATGCACTGCAGTACATGATTGCCGGTGCGTCGCTGGTCGCGATCGGGACGGCGGCGATGCGCGACCCGCGCGTCCCCGAACGGGTGGTGCGAGACCTCGGGCGATGGTGCGAGGCGCATGCCATTCGCTCGTTGGGCGAGCTCATCGGCACGCTGGAGTGGCCGTGAGCCGCGCCCGCGCCATCGTCGCGCTCGATGTGCCGGGCGCCGCGGAGGCCGTGGCGCTGGTCGAACGGCTCGGCGACGCGTGCGATTTCGTGAAGGTGGGGAGCGAGCTCTTCACCGCGGCCGGACCCGATGCGATCGCATCCGTGCGTGGCCGGCCCGGCGGTGTGAGCGGCCAGCGGGACGTCTTCCTCGATCTCAAGCTGCACGACATTCCGAACACCGTCCGCGCAGCCGCGCGGCGCGCGTCGGCGCTCGGCGTACGGCTGATCACGGTTCACGCGGTCGGCGGGCGCGCCATGCTGGAGGCGGCGGTGGAGGGCGCCGGCGCGAACTGCGGCGTGCTCGCGGTCACGGTATTGACGTCGCTCGATGCCGCGAGCCTCGGCGAGGTGTGGGGGCGGCAGGTTTCGGATGTCGAAGCCGAAGTGCTCCGGCTGGCTGACCTGGCGCGGGCGGCGGGCGTGCGCGGCGTGGTATGCAGCGGAGCCGAGGCGGCTGCTGTGCGCGCTCGGCATGGCGACGCGCTCGAGATCCTGGTTCCCGGCGTTCGACTCGCGGGAAGCGGCGCGCACGATCAGAAGCGTATCGTGACGCCCGGCGGAGCGGCCTCGGCGGGCGCGACGTACGTCGTCGTCGGCCGCACGGTGACGGAGGACGCGGACCCTCGCGGCGCGCTGGCGCACGTGCGAGCCGAACTCCTTGCATCGCCCTCGTAAGTCGGTTATCCTATAAGACTTGACTGGATTTTCCCGCTTACGAGGTGTGGTTCTGTGAAAGTACGAAGCAGCGTGAAGCCGATCTGCGAGCACTGCAAGGTGGTCAAGCGCAAAGGCGTGACGCGCATCATCTGCAAGCGCAGCCCAAAACATAAGCAGCGTCAGGGCTAACCCATGGCACGTATCGCCGGCGTGGACCTGCCACGCGAGAAGAAGGTCGAGATCGGCCTCACGTACATCTTCGGGATCGGGCGCGCGGTGGCACGGAGGATCGTTGCCGAAACGGGTGTGAACGCCGACCTGCGCATCAAGGATCTGAGCGACAACGACGTCAACCGGCTGCGCCAGGTGATCGAGCGCGATTATCGCGTCGAGGGTGCGTTGCGCACCGAAGTCGCGATGAACATCAAGCGGTTGATGGACATCGGCTCGTATCGCGGCATTCGCCACCGTCGCGGCTTGCCGGTTCGCGGCCAGCGCACCCATACGAACGCGCGTACGAAGAAGGGTCCGCGCCGCGCGATCGCCGGCAAGAAGAAGGTCACCAAGTAACGAATCCCCGCGCGCGCTTGGCCTAACGCAGGCCGACCGCGCGCGGATCGCGATAAACGACACCGCAACTTTTCACTGTCACTCGGCATGGCCACAGCGAAAACCGGAACGAGCAAGAAGAGCAAGCGCGTCGTAGAGGCGGAAGGCATCGCCCATGTGAACGCGACCTTCAACAACACGATCGTCACGATCACCGACATGCACGGCAATGCAGTGGCGTGGGCGTCGTCGGGGAAGGCGGGGTTCAAGGGCTCCAAGAAGTCGACGCCGTTCGCGGCGACGGTGGCCGCCGAAGCATGCGCCCGGGAAGCGTTAGGCATGGGCGTCAAGCGCGTGCACGTGCGTGTGCAGGGGCCCGGCTCGGGCCGCGAGTCGGCCATTCAAGCGCTTGCCGCCGCCGGCCTGCAGATCCGCTCGATCAAGGACGTCACGCCGATTCCGCACAACGGCTGCCGTCCCCCGAAGCGCCGGAGGGTGTGAGCGATGCGCTACACGGGACCGAGCTGCAGGCAGTGCCGTCGTGAAGGCACGAAGTTGTTCCTGAAGGGCACCAAGTGCTTCACCGAGAAGTGCCCCGTCGAGCGCCGGCCGTACGCGCCGGGCCAACACGGACAGGCCACCGCGCGCCGCCGTAAGGCATCGGAATATGCGAAGCAGCTGCGCGAGAAGCAGAAGGTGAAGCGCATTTACGGCGTGAGCGAGCGCCAGTTCCGCAACACGTTCGAGCGCGTCACCAAGCTGCCGGGCGTCACGGGACACAACCTCCTTGCCGCGCTCGAGAGCCGGTTGGACAACATGGTGTACCGGATGGGTTTCGCGTCGAGCCGCAAAGCGGCCCGGCAGCTGATTCGCCACCGGCACATTCACGTGAACGGGAAGCAGGTCGACATTCCGAGCTACCTCGTGCGACCGGGCGAAGAGGTGTCGGTGCGCACGAAGTCGCGCGAGCAGGTATCGGTGATCTCCGCGCTCGAGTATTCCTCGCGCGGTGCGCCGCTCTCCTGGATCGCGATCGATCGCGACACGTTCAGCGGGCGCATGCTCGAGCGTCCGGGCCGCGGCGACATTCCAATCGCGGCGCAGGAGCAGTTGATCGTCGAGCTGTACTCGAAGTAGGCACGGGTCGGGACCCTAACTCCCATACGAGCCCACCGCGCGTTAGGGGCGGGGTGGGGCGTCGCCGGTCGAATCCGGTTGGACCACACGAGGATGACAACACCAATG
>DATJET010000042.1:0-2007 GCA_035496295.1 Gemmatimonadaceae bacterium | reverse complement strand
CCGCGCCTCACGAGCTCCGGCAGCACATCGGCTGCGTTCCCCACGAGTCCCACGGACAGTCCGCGCTTCGACTTCGTCGCCTCGCCGATCCACGCGAGTGCCTCGTCGAGACTGTGCGTCTTTCGATCGCAATACCCGGTCCCGAGTCGCTTGTCGACGCGCGCCTCGTCGACTTCCACGCCGAGGATTGCCGCGCTGTTCATGGTCGCAGCGAGTGGCTGTGCGCCACCCATGCCGCCGAGTCCCGCCGTGAGAACGAAACGTCCGGCGAGCGTGCCGCCAAAATGGGCGCGCGCAACCGCCCCGAACGTTTCGTATGTGCCCTGGAGAATTCCCTGCGACCCGATGTAGATCCACGAGCCGGCGGTCATCTGTCCATACATGATCAAGCCGGCGCGCTCGAGCTCCCGAAAGTATTCCCAGGTTGCCCAACGGCCGACGAGATTGCTGTTCGCGATGAGCACGCGCGGCGACCACGCATGCGTTCGAAAGACGCCGACCGGCTTTCCGCTTTGGATGAGCAAAGTCTCATCGTTCTCCAGTCGCCGCAGCGCGTCAACGATGGCGTCGAACGCCTCCCAGCTCCGGGCGGCGCGTCCGGTGCCGCCATACACCACGAGATCCTGTGGACGCTCGGCGACCTCGGGGTCGAGGTTGTTCATCAGCATCCGCAACGCCGCTTCCTGCTGCCATCCCTTGCACGAAATGGCCGAGCCGCGCGGCGCGCGAATCACTCGTTGGCCGCGCTCGCCGCTCGGAGCGTCGGCCATCATCGAAGTACTCATTCAAGCCACCATGGCTGGTGAGACAAGCTCGTCGTTCATGATCGCCGCCGCGAGTCGCTCGATGTCGCTCGACAAGACACGATCGCGGTCGAGTGGTGCGACGAGCTTGCGCACCGCATCGTGCACACGCGCCACTCCCCTTCCGGGCTTCAGTGGACGACGGTAATCGATGCCTTGGGCGGCGCACATGAGCTCGATCGCGAGCACGTACCGAACGTTGCGCACGACGCGACGCAGCTTCCACGCCGCGGCCATCGCCATCGGGACGACATCCTCTTTGTTGCCGTCCGTCGGAATCGTGTCGACGCTCGCCGGATGTGAGAGCACCTTGCACTCGCTCGCCAGCGACGCGGCCGTCACTTGCGCCATCATGAATCCCGAATTGACGCCGGCGTCACGCGTGAGAAACGGCGGCAGCCCCTGATTCATGTCTGGATGCACCAAGCGGTCGATGCGTCGCTCGGAGATCGTCGCGAGGTTCGTGAGTGCGATGGCGAGAAAGTCGAGCACCATCGCGACCGATTGTCCGTGGAAATTGCCACCGCTCAACAGCTCTCCGTTCTCGAAGACCAGTGGGTTATCGGTCGCGGCGTTGAGCTCGCGGCCGATGATGGCCGCCGCGAAATCCATTGCGTCCAACACCGGACCGTGCACTTGCGGCATGCACCGAAGCGCATACGCGTCCTGCACGCGCGGGTCGTTCGTGCGATGCGACTCGCGGATCTCGCTGTCGGCGAGCAGCTCGCGCAGATATGCCGCCGACGCGGCCTGCCCGAGCTGGCCACGCACCTCTTGAATTCGCGAATCGAACGCGACCGGCGTTCCGAGCAGCGCCTCGAGCGACATGGCGCCGGCGGCGTGCGCGATGCGCCAGAGACGATGCGCGTCGACCAACGCCAGCGCGGCGATCGCCGTATGCGCCTGGGTGCCGTTGATCAGCACCAGTCCTTCCTTCGGCTGAAGCACGACTGGCGCGAGCCGCGCTGCGCGTAACATGTCCGCCGAGGGACCGGCCGACGCGCCGCACGTCAGCGAGCCCTCACCGATCAACGTGAGCGCGAGATGCGCCAGTGGCGCGAGATCGCCGCTCGCGCCGACGCTGCCCTGCTCCGGCACCGGCGGCCACAGCCCGGCGTTCAGCATTCCGATCAGCAGCTCGGCGATGTCGAGTCGCGCGCCCGAATAGCCTTTCGCGACGAGGTTCGCGCGAAGCACCATCATC
>DATJET010000041.1:0-2620 GCA_035496295.1 Gemmatimonadaceae bacterium | reverse complement strand
CGCCGGCGCGCCATACGCCTTGCACTGTAACCCCGCGGCTTCGTCCTTCGCCGGGTTCCAGGCATTGATGATCGCCACCACCGTCTGCTTGTATGGGATGCTCGCCGCATCACCCTTGAGCGGCGTCACCATGCGCCAGCGATAGTCCTCCATTACCGGCGACACCCAGGTGCCGATGAAATCGACGAGGGCACCTTCCCTGCCAATCTTCGGCGGCGCTTGGACAGGCGGGCCGGGTGGACCTTGCGCCGTCAGCCCTGCGCATAGCCCAGCCACCAGGGCGACGATCGCGCACATGCGTCTCATGAGTCGTGTCCCTACTTGGCCGTCAGACTTCGATAGATCGCCGCGACGAAATCCGCCGCTTTCACGAAGCTCGTGGCGGTGACGTACTCGGTGTCGTAGTCGCGCGACGGCGCGGCCGCCTGCACCTGCTCGAGCGTCATGCCCTTCTTGATCGCGTCCTGGACGCGGTCGCGGACGATCACCACCATGTCGCGATATTCCACGACGTCGGCTTCGTCGCAGATGCGCCCGTGGCCGGGCAACGTAGGTGCCGCCCTCCTGCGTGTGGCCCGGCACTGTCAGATCGAGGATGTGATTGAGCGCGGCGATCTCGCCGCTTACGCTGCCCCCGTTGGCGACGTCGATGAACGGGTATCCGCCCGGCGTGAAGATGTCACCGGTGCTGACGACGTCGGACCGCGGGAAATAAACGATGGTGTCGCCGTCGGTGTGCGCGCGCGGCTCGTGATGCAGCACCACCGGCTCGTCGTTGAAGCGCAGGTCTTTGAAGGGCGTCGCGTATTCGTCCCGCGGCAGGCCGGCGTCGCTCAGGCGTGGACCGCTCGTGCCGGGCGCCCACAGGCGCGCGAGCACGTTCGAGTGCGCGATGATCTTGAGCGGCTGCGTGCCGTCGAGGCGGGCGCCGAGGAAATCGAGCGGCTTCTTCGCATCCGGCTGGGCGAAGGCGTCGTTCCCACCTACGTGGTCCGGATGCAGATGGGTGTTGACGATCCAGAGCACCGGACCCTTGAAGCGCGCCCGCACTTCGGTCGTCAGGCGCGTCGACGATGCGGCCAGGCCGGTGTCCACCAGCAGAATGCCGTCCTTGCCGTTCTGGACGGTCACGTTGCCGCCAGCACCGGCAATCACCGACACCGCGCCCTGCACGGAATACACGCGCAGAGATGGAGACTCCGTCTGTTGGGCCAGCAAAGTGCCCCGGTCTAAGAGACCGAGGGCCGCGTACGAACCGCCCGAGTCTGAAAGAGCCGCGCCTACGTACGCGAGCAAGGCGAGCGCGAGCGCGATACGACGGGTCATCGCTGGCCTGAGGGCGGCGGGCTCGGCGCCAGCAGGCAGACGGCGTTCGCGGCGGCACCGCAGTTGCAGTAGCGCTCGCACACCAGCTTCGGCTTCTCCGGCTTCGGCATCTTCGAGCGGTACTCGGGATAGAGCGTCTCCGCGCCGCCCCGCGTGACTTGGTACGGCAGCCCGTACCAGTCGGCCACTTCGTGGAGAAACGGATTGGTGCCGGGCAAGTGATTGGGCACGTAGTCCTTGCGCTCTCGCGGCACCTCGTCGCCGTACTCACAGATGTCGCGGCCCATGCGCTGCCCCGGGTCGAGCACCCACGTCTGGCTGCGCACGAGCGGCTCGGTGAGAAACGCCGGATCGGTAATGACCGTCGTCACCGTCAGGTAGTTGCCGTGGCGCATCCAGTGCTCGGTGAACGTCGCGTTGACGCTGCGGGCGATGCCGTTGCGACGCATGTAATTCTCCTTGAGATGCGTCGTGCGAACGTTGAGCATGTTGTTCTGCCACGTGCCGGTCGAGAAGCCGGACCAGGTGTGCGGCGCCATATCGTCGGGATGGGAGCGACCGTCCATCCAGATCGTCCGCTCCATTTCCTGGAACCCCATGCGCGTGTGCCAGGCGACGAGCTGCTGGGTGACCGGGTCGAGCACGGGATCGATGCGCATGTTCGACAGCCCGCGCATCTGATAATCGCCGCCGTGAGGACGACAATGGTACTCGGGCACGATCGAGATGCGGTCGGCGTCGTAGCTGTCGCCGCGCAGCCGCGCGGCGTCGTTGATCGGCAGCCCCATGTAATCGCCGAGCTCGGGCCCGGGGAGGCGTTCGGGAAGGTCCTCGTGATAGAGCGACGCCCACGCGCCCGAGAAATCGACTTGGGCCCAGGCCGGCACCGCCGGCATTGCGAGAAACAGCGCAACGAGGACGACGCGCATGCCGAGACGATGACATGCGCCTCGAGAGTGCGGCTAGTAAGAAACGGACACGGCGGCCGTGCCCTGGTCTGAAAGACCAGGATTCACGTACTCGGCATCGTGCGGACCGGGGCGGAAGAAGTCCCCTCCGGTCGGGCCGATCTGACTGATGAGCCGCGATGGCGGCGCCTCGGTGAGCGACTTGAAGTCCTTCACCAGGTGCATCTGATCGAAGTAACCGGCGCGCTGACTAACGTCGGCCCATGTCCGTGACGGCCGCGCCGTCTTCAATGACACGGCGAACGTGAATCGCGCCACCTTGGCGTAGTGCTTCGGCCCCATGCCGGCGTGCTCGACGAACCGCCGGCGGAAATGACGGTCGCCGA
>DATJET010000040.1:0-24532 GCA_035496295.1 Gemmatimonadaceae bacterium | reverse complement strand
AAGTGACCCGGGCGGGTCTCGAACCCGCGACCTACGGATTAAAAGTCCGTTGCTCTACCAACTGAGCTACCGGGTCTACAAGGACTTACGTCATCTAGAACTTACTCGTGTCCAACATTTGTACCAAGTCGGCCAAGACGGTTCTAGCGGCTTGTTCGCCGACACCGCCGGACGCAGGTCGGCCCTCCATGTCGGCGCCGATCGCTTGACGAACGCAGATATCGACACGAAGGTGAGGAATCGCGCCGTGGTCGGACAACGCTGCCATCGGGGTGCCAGAGCCGAGTTCTGCGTTAGGCGGACAGGGAGAGCACGATGGAAAACACATCGAGAAGCCACACGGCTCACCGCTGGTACACGCGGCCCGTTTCCTTCGTTGCCGACGTGCAGCGCGCGGCTCGCTCCTATGTGGACCTCCTCGGCTTCGAGAAAGGCTGGCACGCAGGGGGCGGCGCTGGAACGATCTGTCAGCTTAATCACGGTGAGTGCGAGATCATCCTCTGTGAAGACGCAACCCGCCGCGACAGAGGGCGCCTGTTCATCGAGCTGACCGCCGAGGCACACGCTGATCTTGTCCGCGAGTTCGGCGAGCGCTCCGTTCCGACGAAGGAGACGTGGTGGGGCTACGCTACGACCGAGGTCGATGACCTTGATGGCAACCAGCTGTTCTTTCCTCGCCCGGATTAATCGATAACCGCCATGGGAGAAAAAGCCGTCTTCGAGGCTGCGTTCCCCTACGGTGACGACATCATGGCCTTGCCGGTCGCCGATCTGGATGCGGCGGTGGACTGGTACGGTCGGCATTTCGCGATGGTCGAAGTAGAGCGCAAGCCGGGGCCGCCGCCGACCGTCATCATGCAGCGCGACCGCGTGCGCATCGGGTTTTCGGTCAACGGCGGCGACAGCTCGCAGGAAGGCGCGGGCATCCGCGTGCGCGACATCCACGCCGCGCGGGCGGAGTTGCAGAGCCGCGGCGTGAACATCGGCAATTGGCGCGTCGATGAGCAGGACGGCGTGCGGTTTCAGGTATTCTTTGTCGTCGCGCCCGATGGGCTCTGCTTCTACTTCCACCAGCCGCTGACGGCGGGATGACGCTCCGTTAGGCCCATACCAACGGCGCGCCCACTGCGCATCGTCACGACCTGTGGCGGGCATGGGCGATGGCGACCGGGCATTGGGGTGCCACCGCCGCAGCGGGCCGGTCCTGAATTCATGGCGAACGGAGTCTCGGGCCGATACATTAGAATGGCCTTCCGCAGACATCCTTCCCCACCCAGGCGTCATGACTGACCTGCAGTCGCGCGTCCAGCAATCACTGGCCGGCAGCTATACTCTCGAGCGCGAGCTCGGCGGCGGCGGCATGTCCAAGGTGTTCGTCGCGCACGAGCACAGCCTGGGACGCAAAGTTGTGGTGAAGCTGCTCTCGCCCGAGCTCGCCGCGGCGCTGTCGGCGACGCGGTTCGAACGCGAGATCCGCGTCGCGGCGTCCCTCCAACAGGCGAACATCGTCCCGGTGCTCACGACCGGGACGGCCGAAGGCCTGCCGTACTACACGATGCCGTACGTCGAGGGCGAGAGCCTCCGCGCACGACTCGGCCGCGGCCCGCTGTCGATCGGCGAAGCGGTGAGCATTCTGCGCGACGTCTCGCGCGCGCTGGCATACGCACACGACCACGGCGTCGTGCACCGCGACATCAAGCCGGACAACGTGCTCCTCTCGGGCCACACCGCAGTCGTCACCGACTTCGGCATCGCGAAGGCTATCGCCGCCGCGGCCGACGGTGCGACAGGCGCCACGCTCACGCAACTGGGTACCGCGGTGGGCACCCCGACCTACATGGCGCCGGAGCAGGCAGCCGGCGATCCGAACACGGACCACCGCGCGGACGTGTACGCGTTCGGCTGCATGGCGTACGAGCTGCTCGCGGGACAGCCGCCATTCCATGGACTGCCGCCGCACAAGCTGCTCGTCGCGCACATGGCGGAGACGCCGAAGCCCATCGCCGAGCTGCGGCCCGACTGTCCGCCGGCACTCGCCGCGCTCGTCACGCAGTGTCTGGCGAAGGATCCCGCATCGCGACCCGCGAGCGCGACCGAGCTGCTGCAACGGCTCGACGCCGTGGCGTCGCCGTCCGCACCGCACGCCGCGATGCCGGCGATTCTGTTAGGCGGGCGCCGGATGCTGGTGCGGGCGCTGGCGGTGTACGCGGCCGCGTTCCTGGGCGTCGCGCTCGTCGCGCGCGCGGCGATCATCGCGATCGGGTTGCCGGATTGGGTATTCCCGGGCGCGCTCGCGGTGATGGCGCTGGGGCTACCGGTGATCCTGTTCACCGCATACACACAGTACGTGGCGCATCGCATGGCCACAGCGACGCCGACGTTCACGCCGGGTGGCAGCCCATCGCTCGGCAACGTGCACGGGACGATGGCGACGCTGGCGATCCGCGCGAGTCCGCACGTCTCGTGGAAGCGCACGACCCGCGGCGGCATCATTGCGGTGAGCGTATTCGCGGTGCTCGTCGCCGCGTACATGCTGTTGCGCATGCTCGGTATCGGGCCGGCGGGCTCGCTGCTCGCCGCGGGCAAGCTGGCGCCGAGCGACAAGGTGCTCGTGGCCACGTTCGACGCGACGGGCGCGGATACGTCGTTAGGCTCGACCATCGCCGAGGCGGTGCGGACGAACCTGTCGCAAAGCCGTGTCGTGCACGTGCTGCAGACGAGCTCCATCGTCGCGGCGCTCGAGCAGATGCAGCGGCCGGACACGACGCGCGTCAGCCTGGCGATCGCGCGCGACATCGCACAGCGCACGGGGGCCAAGGCGGTGGTCGGCGGGCGCATCGTGCCGGCCGGCAGCGGCTACATCGTCACGGCGCGACTCATCGCCGCCGAGTCCGGGGACGAGCTCGCGTCGTACAGCGAGTCGGCGAAAGACGCGGGCGATCTCATTCCATCCGTGGACCGCCTGACCAAGGAGCTGCGCGGCAAGATCGGCGAGTCGCTCAAGAGCGTACGCGCGGCGCCGCCGCTCGATCAGGTGACGACCGCGTCGTTAGGCGCGCTCAAGAGCTACGTGGCGGGGATGCAGGCCAACGACGTCCGCGGCGACTACGCGACGGCAATCCAGGATTTTCGCGACGCGATATCGCAGGACAGCACGTTCGCCATGGCGTACGTGCAGCTCGCGTTTTCGATCATGGCGCAGTCACGCGGGAACACGAAGGCCGATGTCGACGCGGCGCTCACGACGGGCTTTCGTCTGCGTGACCGGCTCCCGGAACGGGAGCGGTACGACGTAGAAGGCGCCTATTACATGACCGTGGCACCGGACCGTAAGAAGGCCATCACTGCGCTGCGCCATGCAGTCGAACTCGACTCGACGAACTATGATGCCGCGAACTCGCTGGCCGTCGTACTCGACGACACGCGCGACTACGCCGGCGCCGACCGGATGTACCACCTCGCGCTGGCAAGCGCGCCGGCGAACGGTACGCTTCTCACCAATCTCGCGATGCTCTACACGGAGATGGGTCGGCATGCGTCGTTCGATTCCGTCATGGCCGTGATCGCGAGTCGCGGCGTGCCCTTTCCGACGGCTCTACCCCGCTTCGCCGAGTCTTACAACAGGCGCGACTACGAAGCCGACGAGCGCCTTGCCCGACAGTACGCCGACACCAGCACTGACGCGCAATTCGCGCTGGCCGACCTCGCCCAACTTCACGGACGTCTGCGCGAAGCCGCCCAGCGGTACACGCAGGCGAACGGGGCAAAGGCGCGTCTGCACGCGGACACGGTGAGTCCGTACATCGTTGCGTACGGGGAGGCGCTCGTGGATGCGGAGGTTCGCGGCGATGCACCGCGCGGTGTTGCGGCGCTGGATGCGGCGGCGCACGCAGTGCCGGTGGCCACAGTCCCGGTCAGCCGCAATGGGAGTCTCTACTGGCTGGCGGCTGGGTACGCACGGGCGGGTGCGCCGGCCAAGGCACGTGATGTCCTGACCCGGTATGAATCGCGGATGGACACGGTGGCCCGGCGGGAATACGCCGTCAACATTGCGAGGCTGCACGGCATGATCGCCCTCGCGGAGGGCAAGACCGACAGCGCCGTGGCCGACTTCCACCGCGGAGACAACGAGGCGGACGGACTCCCGACGCGCAATTGCATCGTGTGCACGCCCCTCCTGCTCGGTCTCGCGTTCGACCGCGCGGGCCGGGCCGACTCCGCGCGTCTGTATTTCACGCGGTACGTCGAGATGCATGCCATGGGTCGCTGGGGCGTCGATAAAGTCGATCTCGGGCCAGCGCTGTTTCGATTAGGCGAGCTGTACGAGGGCGCGGGCGACGCGGCGCACGCGGCGGAGTACTACGGCCGCTTCGTCGATTTGTGGGCGAACGCCGATCCGGAATTGCAGCCGCGCGTGGCGGAGGCGCGGGCACGCATCGCGCAGCTCGATCGCGCGAAGCACTGACGCGCGCCTAACGTAGAGCGGTCATCACGCCTACGGCTCCGGGGCGGATCTCGGCGACGGGTTGAGGTCCTTCGACAGGATCAGCTTGAGCACGAGGTGGTCCGTCGCGGACGTGAGGCCGAATCCCACACCGGCTTCGATGTCCATCGGGTCGCCGGTGCGATCCACCACCGCGTAGATCTGATGCGCTTGCTGCCTTCCAGGCAGAAATCCGCGCAACTCGCCAAAATCATCGTACGCCTCGGCGGCGAGCGCCCACGTCTTGTTCACGTTGTACGCAAGGCGTGAAGCCGGCGCGAAGTCGAGGCGCGAAAACGTGGTCCAGGAATTGTCGAGGATGGGGTTCACGATCAGATCGACGGGTCCCGATCGCCAGCCGATGATGGGACGGATTTCCGACGTATACCGGTGCGGGTCCCAGTGACCGGCGTTCCAACTGAACTCGAAGTTGATCCCGTAGAAAAACGACCGCTCGGCTGCGTTAGGCACGACGAATAGCGTGCGCAGCTTGAACCCGTTGAACATCACGCTGCCATCGCCGGTGATGCTGTAGAGCGGCAGGTACAGACCGGCCTCGAACCACGGCGCGACGCCGTACGCCCACTCGGTCACGCCGTTGAACGTTCGGTTAGGCGCGAAGCCGCCCGGGAACGCGGGGTCGCGCAGCCCGTCGGGCGTGAAGTTGTTGTGCCAGGTCAGATTGAACACGCCCGGCGCGGCAATCTCGGCCGTGTACACCTGGATCTCGTCGGTCTGCCCGTGCGCGCGCGGCGCCCGCGCGACGAGCGCCGCCGAGCACAATATCACGCCAAGCCGTAACCGCGAGCGCGCGCCGATCATCGCAAACTCCATTCGTGTGCGTTCGACTCACGTACGGCTGACGAGGCGACTCCGTTGGATGGCTCTCGGACGCGAACGAGGGCGCGCATCGCCGGTGCGCGCCCTCGTGGGTGGGACAATCGCGCTCGGGGCGCCGTCGCTCAACTACCGGAGATCGGCCTCCCCCGCATACGGCGTGTCGCCGCCTTCCTCGCGATCGCGACGCGGCAGAGGTTCCGCGGCACGAGGCACCTCGCGCGCGGCGGAGGGCGTCACGTCCACGTCGGCCAGACGCGATGCCGATGTCCGCCGAGCGCCGGCGTCGGGATTCACCACGGTCAAGGCTATCGCGGTGAGCACGCGGTCCGTTTCGGCTTCCTCGTCCAGCGTCTGCTGCAACAGGCGGGCGTCCTCCATCCGGTCGAGCGCCTCGGCATAGGTGCGCGCGCAACCGTAGGCCGCGATCTCGTAGTGCTCGACGCGTTGCGCGTCGGCGATGAGCGCGGCGTCGAGCACATCGGAGTCGGCACGCTCCTTCATCGTCTCCTTTCCTTCTTTGAGAAGCCCCTTCATGCCGTGACAGGTCTTGCCATCCGCGTCTTCCTGAAGTCGACTCGCGATCTGCTCGAGGCGGCGGACGTGTTCCTGGGTCTGATCGAGGTGGTGCTGAAATCCGGCACGGAGCTGATCGTGAGACGCAGCTTCGATCAACTTGGGCAGGGCTTCGACGATCTGCGTTTCGGCGCTGTAGAGGTCCCGGATCTGGTCCAGGTACAGTTCGCCCAGGTCTTGAAGAGCCATGGTGTCCTCCAGTGCAGTAGGAGGTTCGCGTGCGACAGGCGTGCGGGTAGCGCGCGAGTGCCGGCCGAAGAGCTGCGTGTTCCACGATCCGGGTAGCCGACGCTCGCGCAGCGGGCCGGTCCAGCATTGGCCGTACCATTCGTCCGATCGAGCGTCGAGTCGACACGACCGCCATCACAACGATCGAACCGTGCCCGGCCGACCATCCCGCGGTCTGCGTTAGGCGAATCTGGTAGCGCTCGCCGGCGTGGTGCGGCGTGACCTGTGCAGAAATGATCGTGTTGTGCGCTCGGGCCGCCCCTGAGGCCGCTCGACCACTGCGAGCCCAATCCTGTCGGCGTTGCCACGTCGGCCACTCGGCCGATTCGGGTCGTCGCACCACCTGTTCCACGTTACTTGCACGGCGCGTGAGCGGACGTGGCTTCCTCTCCCCCATCCGTTCCCGCGCGGGTTATAAACACCGCCGTGTACATGGAATGGGGCCTTGGGCTGGCCAGCTGACGCTCCCTCGCCGCCGACCGAGGGAGCGCAGCTCGACGTGCCTAACGGTCAGTTGTCGCCGCCGTCGTGGTCGTTTCCCGATCCGTCGCCATCGCCCATGCCATCGTCGCCGCGGCGCTGGTCGTCGCGGAACGCGCGGAACGACCGACGGATGTTCTGCGCCACCAGGTCTGCGTTAGGCTCACCGGCGTTGGCCGTGGCGGGATTCACGAGCTCGCCCGTGGGACTCTGGAACCAGCGGTCGAGGCTCACGTGCACGGTCACGTTGACGCCCGTGCTTCCGACCACAACAGGAGGATCGAACCGGAACTCGAGGTGCGAATGGGGCCGCCCAGTGTAGGTGAACGGCGTTCCGTCGAACGTACCGGTGACGCGCACGCTGGCGCCCGCGAGATCGGGGTGCGCGGCGATAAAGGCCGCGCCTGTGGCCGTATTCGCTGGCGCCGGCTGCAAGTGCGCCTCGAGGAACGCGTACGTGCCGGCAGGCACCGGAACATCGAACATCGTGACCACCGACTGCCCAACGGGGAGGTCGACGACCACGGGACCCTGCGCGACGTCCTCGCATGCGTCGTCACGCCCGTGATCGGCGGCGGAGACGCGTGCGCGATTGCCATCGGGGTCGGCGACATCGTTGTCGTTGTTGTCCGGGCAGGTCGCACTCGCAGACGCGAGCTCGATGTGGTCGAGCACGATCTGCGCGCTCGACACGACGAGCGTGTGCGCGGACGGCGTCGTAGAGGGATCGCGGTCGCCCGCGGTTGTGCCCGTTGGCTGGATCGTGGCGAATGACAGACTGACGGTCGCACCGGCGGATGGACCCGAGGCGTCGCTGCAAGCCGCGAGCGTTAGGACAGGAACGACCAGCATCAGACATTTGAGGATTCTCATATCGCTCTCCTCTGCGAGACGGGGTCTGTTTCGCCCCCGGTTATATCCAGCTCCGGCGATAGGATTCGCGTTGCATGGGCAAGGTAGACGGGCCAGGCTGAGAACGCCGAGGGCTTCGCCGCCAAGAGTCGAGCGCAACGTGTGAGCGGCGGTATCGATATGGTGGAGGGACCGTCGAGAGGCTTACGAACACGTTTTCTGGACGGGGGCACGATGCGGCTCGGGGAACGCGGTATGCAGCGTGTACACCGACTGCCGAACAGAAGCGCTGCGCGCATCGCGGCACAGCGACCCACTCAGGCTCCGGAAGTGGTTCCGATGAATTACTGCCATGACATCTGAAACGCTTAGGCTGTTGCTGGCCGCGCTGGTCGTGGTGGGGCTGGCGCTCGCCGTCGTGTTCGGGCGGATTGGCATGCAACAGTACGAAGCCACGACCGAACGCGAGCGTGAGCTACGCGTGCAAGCGGACGAGCTGCGTCGTGAGGCGGAGGAGTCGCGTCGCCGGCTGGCGACGATACTGGATGGCCTGCCCGATGCTGCCAGCGCGTTCGACGTGCAGTGGCGCTGGACCTACCTGAATCCTGCGGCCGCGGTGTGGCTCCGGCGGATGGGCAAAGATCCCGAGCAGATCCTCGGCCGCGTGGTGTGGGAGGAGTTTCCCGATCTGATCGGGACGCAATTTCAGAGCACGATGCTGCGTGCCGTCGCCGAGCGTCAGCCGATGGAGCACCTCACGTGCTACGAACCGACCGGGGCGTGGATCGAACAGCGCGTCGTACCGCTGCCGGAGGGTGTGGTGACGTACGCGCGCGACGTCACGGAACGCATTCGCTTGCACGATGCGCTGCGCGACGAGGCGCGCGTGCTGGCGACGCTGCAGGAGATCGGCAGCATGGTGGCGGCCGAGCTCAATCTGCCGCGTCTGGCGCGGGTGGTGGTCGAGGAAGCGACGGCGCTGGTCGATGGGACGCTAGGCGCGTTCTTCTATCGCGATGCGCCGCCGGACGGGCCGTTGGAGCTCGTGTCGGTGGCCGGCGCGTCGCGCGACATCGCGGGCCCGGTGACGCTGCCCGACGACGTGCCCGGGTTGGCACCGGTGATCACCGGTGCGACGCCGCTCCGGTCAGGCGAGCTCACACCGCCCCTGCCCTTCGCGACGCTGGCGGACGACCTGCCCGATGCGTTAGGCAGCGCGCCCGCGCGGAGCGTGCTCGCCGTGCCGGTCACGTCGCACTCCGGTGCGGTGCTTGGCGTGCTCTGTTTGCTGGACGAGCTGCCGGGCCAGTTCTCGGAGCGGCACCAGCGCATCGCGCACGGCATCGCATCGTGGGCAGCGGTGGCGCTGGACAACGCCCGGCTGTACGAAGCGGAACGGAGCGCCCGGGCCGAAGCACAGGTGGCGAGCCGGGCGAAGAGCGATTTTCTGGCAACCATGAGCCATGAGCTGCGCACTCCGCTCAACGCCATCGCCGGCTACACCGAGTTGCTCACGCTCGGCGTGCGTGGTCCTATGAACCAGGTGCAGCACGACTACCTGGACCGGATTCAGCGTGCGCAGCACGAGCTCCTGGCGCTGATCAACGACGTGTTGAATTTCGTGAAGGCGGAGAGCGGCCGCGTACACTTCGCAATGCAGACCGTGCCCGTGCGTGACCTGCTCGATGGGCTGGATGCGTTGTTCGCTCCGCAGCTGAACACACGACACATCGTGTACGAATGGATCCCCGGTGACGACGATGTGACGGTGTTCGCGGATCCCGACCGGGCGCGGCAAGTGCTGCAGAACCTCGTGTCGAACGCGGTGAAGTTCACTGCGCCAGGCGGCCGCATTTCGGTTCGCGCCGCGGCACGCGGCAACAGCGTGCGCATCAGCGTGCGCGACACTGGCATCGGTGTGCCGGCAGAGAAGCTCGAGTTCATCTTCGAGCCGTTCGTCCAACTGGACCGCGATCTGGCCTCGCCGCGGGAAGGCGCGGGACTCGGTCTCGCCATCAGCCGGGACCTGGCGCGTGCCATGGGCGGTGACATCACGGCGCGCAGCACGCCCGGCAACGGCTCGACCTTCACGTTCGCCTTACCACACGCCCGTCCGCCGCGCGCGGATGCCGACGTCGGTATCGCGGCGGCGCGGCCGATCAGGGCTGACGCGTCGGACCGCCGCGACCAGCCGACCTGAGCTCATCCGGCAGACTGTTCCACTGTTGTTGCGTTAGGACTTTCTTCGCCGCGTCGAGTGCGTGCTCGCGCGCCTGTCGCGCCTCGACGAGGTGCGGCCTGAGCGACAGTACGAGCGCGCGCGGGTCGGCGTTGCTACCCCCATCGTCGATACGCTTGCGGACGGCAGCCTGGACGCTGTCGATCGTTGCCTGCAACTGCGCGGCGATGGGCTGCAGTTTGGCGAGCTCGTCGTCGGTGAGATGCAGCGAGTCCCTGAGCGAGATGATGGCCGTCACCGGATTGGTGAAGCCGCGTCCGATGCGAGACGCGAAGTCCGAGGCGGTGGCCGGTCCGGTTGCGGGTTGGTTGGGGCCGCCCCCGCGCCCGCCGCGCCCGCCGCCGAACGCGGCACGCAGCCGGTCGCGCGTACGATCCGGGCCTAACGCAAAATGTCCCTGGAAGCCGATCTGGAACGGCACGCGGAACGCGCTCGCCGATGCGGCCGTGGATCCGAATCGCTCGTTCACCGCGTACACGTAACTGTCGGTGGTCTGGTCGAAGCCGCGGACGAAGAGCAGCGTCGGGTCGGGGAACCGCACGGCGCCCCATCCGTGCGCGCTGTTCGCGCCGTGCAGCAGCGCGTCGATCCCCGAGATCAAATTCGTGGTCACGATCGACAACGTGAGGCGGCGATCGAAACCCAGTACGTTCGGCCGGATGTTGAGCTGGAGATCGAACCCCGGCTGCCACGGTCCGGTGCAACTGTTGCGCGCGGCGACGCTGCCGAGCTGGTCGAGCAAGCAGTCGCGCACGGATGGCGTGGCGGAGGCGAGCACGCGGCGCATCGCGTTGGCGACGGCGGTGTCACCGGTCGTGGCCGGGTTGAAGATGTACGCGCGGTCGTTGCGCGCACCGTCGCCGTTGATGTCGGACGCGACGAGCGGCGTGAACGGGGCGCCGGACGAAAGGCGCGCGATGCTCGTGAGCTCGATGGCCTGGTTGAGGGGCACGGTGAGCGTGCCGATGAACGCGTGCTCGCGCTGGTAGTTGCTGTTGGACCACTCCGGATGATTCGGATTGCCGCCCGTGGTGGGCGAGCCGAAGCCGGCCGTCGCGGAGCAGCACGAGAACGACGACTCGTCGCGCGCTTTGGTGAACGTGTACGAGATCGAGTAGACTGCACCCGCATCGGTGAAGCCGTTGAGGCCAACGGTCACCTGTTCCGATTGCGACGCGAGGTTCGATTGAATCTGGACGACGTCGCCCAACTCGGGGTGCAGGCGCGAGGCGGCGCTGTTGACGACGCCGCTCGCCGGGTCGACGTCGGCGGGCGAGACGTAGACCGGGCGGTTGCTCTCGCCGGTCAGGCGGAACTTGGGCACCGTGTCGAGGTTCAGGTCGGAGAAGCCGTACTGGCTGGCGCCGCGCGTCCAGTTGGCGTCGACGTTGATCCCGATGCGGTCGAACACGCGCCGCTGCACGCCTAACGAGGCGCGCCAGGCGCGGGGCGACGTGAAGGTCGGGGCGAACACGACGACGTTCGGCCGCGATTGGCTGAAGGTGGTGCCGGAGCCGCCCACGCATTGCGTGGGGATCGCGGACGGGTCGAGCGCGAACGACGTCCAGTCGGGGATCGGCACCTGGTCGCCAATGCAGACGAGCTGGGATTCGGTGCCCGTCAGCCCGGTCGCCCCCTGCGCAGCGGCGAACAGCCCGCTCGGCGTGGGACTGCGAAATTGGCCGACGCCCCCCCGGATGATGGTGGACGCGAAGCCGCCACCGCCGCCTAACAGAGCGGTGAAGCCCAGGCGCGGGCTCACGCTCAGCTCCGACGGGAAGCGGTCGGTGCGGCGGTCGAACAGCGAATCGACGAGCGGGTTGAACGCAGGCGCGCTCGATTCGGTGGCGCCTTCGACGCGCGCACCGTAGGTCACCTGCAGCACGCGGCCGATGCGCCAGATGTCGCCCAGGTAGAACGCCGCGTTCTCGCTCGTGCCGGCTCGAACGTTAGGCGCGAGCGTGCGCGTGAATTCCGCCGGCTGGTTGTCCGCCAACTGCTGGAGCGACGAATAGAAGTACGTCCCGAACTCGTTGGTCGCGACATCCTGATCGTAGCGCGTGCGATCGTAGTAGATGCCCGCCTTGATCCGGTGGGTGCCGTTCCCAGGAAGCCACGACAATTCTTCCGTCGACTCGAAGCTCGTGTTGTTGGTGCGCTGCGGGAGTCCGATGCTGCCGCCGAACGCGAGGGCCGAGATGCCGTTGAGGCTGTCTGCCAGCTGCGATGCGACCTGGACGCGGCCATCGGGAAGATCCATGAACGGATTCGCGGAGCGACGATCGCGCGACCAGTAGGCGAGCAGCTCGTTGATGAAGCTGCCGCCGAAGTACGACGTGAGCACGGCCATGAGGCCGCCGCCGGTCTCGTCGGACGCGCCGCCCGTTTGTGGCAGCGCGAATTGACTCACGCGCGTCGGGTTCTGTGTAATGTCGCGCCAGTCGCCGCGCACCATGAGCGTGTGGTTGTCGGAGATCAACCAGTCGGCGCGAACCAGGCCTAACGTATTGTCGGCGCTGCGCTCGGGCGGGATGTCGGGCAGATCCGGGCGCACGCCGGCCGAGCCGACGAGCGACAGGAAGCGACTGAGGGAATCGGCGTTCACGCCTAACCGCTGCAGCACCGCGGGGTTCACGTTGAGCAGGGACGGCAGCTGGTTATCGCGCCAGCGGCCCTGCACCGCCCCGAAGATGAACAGCTTGTCTTTCACGATCGGACCACCCAGTCCCCCGCCCAACTGGTTCTGCGTATACGCCGCCGAGAGCGACGAGTCGCTGGCGCCCCACGCCAGCGATTGGTCGCGCAGGGCATAGGTGAACGAGCCTTCCGGAACATTGGTCCCACCGCGGGTGGTGGATGAGACGAGACCGCCGCTAAACTCTCCGCGTGCGACATCGTAGGTGCTGGTAATGACCTGCGTGGATCGCACCGCGTCCTGGGGGACGGCGCCGTTTCCGGACCCAAAGCTGAGCCCGTCGAGCGTGAGCGAGTTGGCCGTTGGGCGAAGGCCCGCGACGGAAAACGCGGCGTCTGTGGAGTCACTGGCATCGAGGCCGACCACGCCCGGGGCGAGGGTGGCGAGTGCGTTGAGGTCGCTCGCGTCGACCGGCAGGCGCGCGGCCATCTCCGAGGTGATGTCGCGCTCCGTCGACCCGGGCGTCCGTCGATTGCCGCGGCCCGCGCTGCGCCGAGCGTTGACGGTGACCGTCGCCAGACGCTGCGCTGTTGGAGACATCCGAATGTCGCTCACCAGCCGGTCTTCATCGGCCTGGCGCGACACCTGGACCACGGATGGGGCCATGCCGATGAACCGCACCGTGACGCGATACTGCCCGCCGCCATCGGGGAAGACGATGGTGTATCGTCCCTTCTCGTTCGTGTGCGTATGTCGCGCGATCTCGGTCTCGAGCGACATCGCCTCGACGTCCGCGCCATCGATGGGATGGCCGGTCGGATCGGTGACGGTTCCCGTTAGGATGTCGGTGCTCGTGCCAACCTGTGCGGCCGCTCCCATTGGGTTCACCACGAGACCGGCCGCGAAGAGCACGATGGCCAGCGACGCCGTGCTGCGCCGGGGGATCGCGCACCCAGGGTGGAAGATCTTCACGATTGGTCGGGTGTCGGGTTGCGGGCCGAGTGCGGGCTCGAGCGGCCCGTGAGCGTCATGTAGTACCCGGGTCGTTCCGGCCGCGTTGGGTAGGCGGTCAGCTGTTACCGGGATGAATCGCGTCAAACGCAATGACAATCCGTCGGTGTTCTGCTACCGTTCAGCGCTCTGTCCCTTCACGCGTTCAGCGTCGTCATGGCCCTTCGATTCACCAACAAGCGATTCCTGCATGGCGCGCTGACCCTGGGCATGGTGGCGCTACTCGTGTATTACGCGCGGACCGTGCACTGGGATGCGGCGTGGCACGCAATGCGGTCGGCGTCGCCGTGGCTGCTGGCTCTGGCCGCGCTCGCCAACCTCGCGACTGTCGGCGCGAAGGCGGTTGTGTGGTGGATCTTCCTGAGGCCGGTTGGCGCGCCGTCGTTGGGCCTGGCGATGCGCGCGACGGCGGCCGGCGCCGGCATCAACAATCTGCTCATCGCCAACAGCGGCGAGGCGGCGCGCGCGGTGTTGGTGACGCGGAGCTCTGAAGCATCGGGGACGGGCGTCGTGGCGGCGTTGGCGCTCGAACGGCTTTTCGATTTTATCGGCTATGTGCTGGTACTGATCGGCGCGGCCTTTCTGCTGCCACTTCCCGAGAGCGTGGCGCGGTGGCGACCGGAAGCGGTCGCGATGCTCGGCGCGATCGTCGTGGTACTCATCGCACTCTTGTCACACGCGCCGCATGCTCCGCCTCCCACGGAAGTGATCACGGGCGTCGTCGCGCGGATGCGCGCGGGGTTCGAGCGGTTCATTGAGCGGCTGGCGCACATCGTCACGGTGCGGCGGATGGGCGCGGCGCTCGTGCTAACGGTGGTGAATTGGGCGACGCAAATCGCCTCGTATCACCTGACGGCGATCGCGGCGCACTTTCCGATTTCGCTTGCCGGAAGCATCACCGCAATGCTGCTCGTGAACGTCGGATTTCTCGTACGCGCGACTCCCGGCAACGTCGGCGTGTTTCAACTCGTGTATGCCGCCACGGCGCAGGCGATGGGCCTCTCGTCGGACGCAGCCGTGGGCGTCGCGCTGCTGTTGCAGATCGTGCAAAACGTGCCCGTGACGGTGTTGGGCGCTGCGTTAGCTCCCGATTTGATGATGGCGGCGCGCAGGAAGAAAATACCGCACCCGGGCGCGTCCGCCGACGGCGTCGAGGGAAGCGCTACGTAGTACACGGGGGCCGGCATCTACGCCCATTTTGAAACAGACACGACCGGACACTACGGACACGACCGGACGAGTTCTGCTGCAGGGCAAGCCTTAGCGCACGCGTCCAAGTCTCGCCTTTTTGTTTACGAAGAACCGGCACGTTTGGCCAGCCAAAGAGACGGGACCACACGCGGCAGCTGAATGGTCCGGTCCTGTCCGGAGTGTCCGGTCGTGTCCGTTGCCGCATCAGCGTAGAGGCCAGCCCCCGCGCGTTAGGCAACCGACAGCCCCTCGCGACGAGGCAATCCTCCCCGTCCCTGTTGTCATCCCTTTTCGTTATTCCCTCCAGTTTCACTCTTATTACTCTTTGAACTTCGGTCGAGGAGATCTGCCAGGCTACTGCGCCGAGCCAGATGTAAAAACGGCGCGTCCCAGAGGGCGCGCCGTTTTTGCATCACCAGATGCTACACCAACTCACAGCGTCACTGCATCGTCGAGGCGGTCGTGGCCGTCGAGTCACCCTTGCTCTCGATGACGAACACCACGCGGCGGTTCTTCTCTGCTCCCGGCGCATCCTTCTCGGCGCCCGGCACGACGAGGCGTGTCTTGCCATAGCCAACCGTGTTCACCTGGTCCGTGAGACCCTGCGACGCCAGATACGTCTTGACGGCGTCGGCGCGACGCTCGGACAGCTTCACGTTGTAGCGCTGCGAGCCGGCCGGATCAGCGAATCCCTCGACCGTGATGGTCGAGCCGGGATAGTACTTCTGGGCGATTTTGGCGAAGCGATCGAGCGCGTCGTGATCTTCGTCACGAACCGTGGCATCATCGAATGCGAAGTGCACTGGCAGTGCGAACTGGAGCCCGCTCTCGAGCGCGGTGATCTTCGCGCCGAATTCGGTGCGAAGGCTGTCGAGATCCTTGCGCAACGATGCTACGTCCGTGGAGAGTGAGCTGTCGGCCGCCATGCGCGCCGTCCGCTCATTCGAGACTGACGAGTCAGTGTACGCTTTCTGAGCCGCGAGGCCCGACGCCAGATTCTCTCTGACGAAGCCCTTCGAGGCGCAGGCAGCCATCACTGGTGCGACAAGCGCAACTACCGCGATGGTCTTGAGCTGGTGTTTCATAGTGTGCTCCGGTTTGTTCCACTCGAGTGAGGTGTACTGGGACACGTGAGGATCATGCTAAAAATGTGCCCCGCTAACGACGTGTGATATGTGTCACTCAGGCGAAAAAAAGCTCGTTCCGTAGGGCAGAACGAGCACGTCGCGAATGAGAATTCGTCAATGCGGACTTTTCTGCAACCATTCGCCGCCGTCGACGACCATGATCGCGCCGGTGATCCAGTCGCCGCCAGGCGAGGCCAGGAAAGCAACCATGTTCGCGACATCGCGAGGCGATCCCATTCGCGCCAAGGGAATCGCGCGCCGCGCATACTCCTCCATGGCGCGCTCGACGGAAAAGACATCGTGTGCGGCATCAGGCGGGGCGGAGAACGCCTTCTTGACACCCTCCGTCGGGATGGGCCCGGGCGCAACCGCGTTCACCCGGATGCCATGGCGAGCCCATTCGAGCGCCAGCGTGCGCGTGAGGGCATCGATTCCCGCTTTGGCTGCGGTCGCGTGCGCCATGAGGGGCCATCCGCGATAGTGGAGCGTCATGGATATGTTGACGATGCGACCGCCTCCGTGATCGCGCATCACCGGCATCACGGCTTGTGAACAAAAGAATGTTCCCGACAGATCGATCTCGATGACCGAGCGCCACGCGTTCGCGCTCATCGATTCGGACGGGACGTAGAAATTTCCGGCGGCATTGTTGACGAGCACATCGATTCGGCCCAACCGATCGGCGACCGACCGAATGGCTGCTTTGACGGCGTCGGCATCGCGAACATCGAGTATCAAGGATTCGGCCTTACGGCCGGCCGCCCGCAGCTGCTCGACCGCCGGCTCGAGGTGCGTCTGGTTGCGACTGGCAATGACGACGGTGGCGCCGAGCTCGGCAAGCAGTTGGGCGATGCCGAAGCCCAAGCCCGTGCCGCCGCCGGTGATGAGCGCGACCTGGCCATCGAATAGCCCCGACCGAAAGACGGCCGGCGACTGGTCGTGCAGAGACGTCATACCGTGGGTTGGTCGGACGGCAGGGTTGGAAACGTGTCGGCGATGAGCGTGGCAACGCTCTCCGGAACGTCGGAGCCGTCGAGGGACAGCTCGAATTGGGGCGGTCCGTAGAGCGCGGTGTCGACGAAAACTTTGCGATGGTGCCGGCTCGAGCCGGTGTCACGGATGGCCTGGATGTGGATCGGCGTGGCGTAGCCACAATTCCGTTCCCAGAAGTAGGCCGGGTGGCGTTTGGCGAGATACGCCATGAGGCGGTCGCGGGTCACCTTGGCGATGATCGATGCGCACGCGATGCTGTAGCACTTGTCGTCGCCGTCGACGATGGCCGTGTGCTCGATGCCTAACGAGCGAATCGGTCGGCCGTCGATGAGCACGCGGTCCGGTTGGGCACGCAGCCGGCGCAGCGCACGGCGCATGGCGAGCGTGGATGCGTGGTAGATGTTGAGGCGCTCGATCTCGAGGACCGATGCGGCGCCCAACGCATACGTGACCGCGCGTTCGACGATGCGTACGGCGAGCTGCCGGCGCTTGGTCGCGGGGAGCATTTTCGAGTCATCGACGCCGGGGAGTGCGCGCGCATCGGGCGGCATGATGACGGCGCACGCGACAACGGGACCGGCGAGGCATCCGCGTCCGACTTCATCGACGCCGGCAATGAGGGATGCGCCTTGGCGGCGCATGTCCCGTTCAATAGTGGTCCAGCGTAGGCGGTGTACGCCGGCGCGCCGACCAGATTCCGCGCCGCGCTGTCCGCCCACCGCGGTTACTCCTCGGCGGCTTGTCCGAGGTGCGTCTTGCGCTCGCGGATGCGGCCTTGCTTGCCGCTGGCGTTGCGCAAGTAGTAGAGCTTAGCGCGGCGCACGCGACCACGGCGAACCACAGTGACAGTTCCGATCATTGGGCTGTGCACCGGGAAAATGCGCTCGACGCCGACGCCGTTCGAGACTTTCCGCATGGCGAACGTCTCATTGACACCGCTGCCGCGCCGGGCGATGCAGATGCCCTCGAACGCCTGGAGGCGTTCTTTGTCGCCTTCCTTGACGCGTACTGCGACGCGCAGCGTATCCCCGGGGCGGAAGGGGGGAATGTCCGTGCGCATGAATTCTTTTTGCGTTTCGATGAAGGCGTGCATATATGGCTCGGGGCTGAGGTCGGGCCCGGGTTATCGGTTTTCTATAGACTGGTGAAATTAACCGATGCCCGAGCTCGACGCCAGCCGCGAGCGATATCGTGCGGGCGTGTCTATTTCACCGTGACGCTCTTCGTAATCGAGGCCTTGTTGCCCTTCAGGTCATCGATCAGGAGCCTGACCGTATACGTGCCCGCTTTGGCGTAGGCGTGTGAAATCGTGGCGTTGCGTGTACCTGCCTCGTAGCCGTCGCCCCAGTACCAGTTGTACGACGAGACTCTGTTCGGCACGCTGGACGCGCTCGCGTCGAATGCACACTTGTGGTAACTGCCGCACGACGCCGAGAAGGACGCGATGAACGAGCTGGAGACGGTGGCGGTCGACGTTGCGCCGCCGATGAATCCGCTGTAGGCGAGCAAGTTAGGCGAGCCGTTCACGTTGATGATGTGGCCCGAGGTCGCGTTGCCGACGATGGCCGCCTTCACCTGCGCCGGCGTCGCCGACGGGTGTGTGCCAAGGTAGAGCGCGGCGATACCAGCCACGTGCGGCGACGCCATCGACGTGCCGGACCACGTCACCTTCGCGATATCGCTCAAATAGTCATCGGACGTGATGTTGACGCCGGGCGCGAACACCGACACACAGGAGCCGTAGTCCGAGTATGCCCAACGGTGATCCGTGTTGTCGGAGGCAGCGACGTCGATGACCGATGGCAGGTTCGCCGGATAGATGGTGCAGGCGTTCTCGGTGTAATTCCCGGCCGCGACGACGTACGTGACGCCGGAACGAATCGACTTAGCGACGGCCGAGTCGAGTGCCGGCGCTCTCGTCGCGCCGAGACTCATGTTGGCGACGGCGGGACTCCGGTGGTGCGCCGTGACCCAGTCAATGCCGGCAATGATATCGGAGAGTGGTGCACTTCCGTCGCACTGAAGCACGCGAACCGACCAGAGCGTGACTGCTTTGGCGATGCCGTACTTTATTCCGCCGACCGTTCCTGACACATGCGTGCCGTGCCCCATGCAGTCGGCGCCGTTGCCGCCGAACGCGTCGAAGGCGAAATGCGCGCGGCCGCCGAGGTCCGTGTGCGAGTAGCGGATGCCGGTGTCAATGATGTACGCGTTCACACCGGACCCCGACGTCGCATACGTGTACGAGTTGCTCAGCGGGAGCGAACGTTGGTCGACACGATCGAGTCCCCAATCAGGACTGGATTCGGTGCCTTGCGCATGCACGATGATGTCCGGTTGGACGATCGCGACATCCGGATCGGCGCGGAGCGCGGCGACCTGGTCGGAGTCGAGGCGTGCGGCGAATCCGTTGAGCGCCGCCGTGTACGTGCGCTCGACGCTCAAGCGACCGCTCGTGATCATGCGGGTCGCGGTGGCCGGCGTGCGACTCACGTTGTCGCGATAGACGACGATGTAGTGATCGGCGCGGACGTCGGGCTGCGCTGAAGGCGGCTTGGCGACGGGCGATGCGGAGGAGGCTTCCGGACCCGTGGCGTCGCTGCATGCGGCAAGCGACATGGCCACAAGGGCACCGGCGAGGATGCGTTTCATCGTGGGACTCCCGTGTAGGGTGGTCCGCGCGACGGCTCGACTGGCATGGCGGAGCGTGAGCTCGCTTTAGCCTCGTAGCTTTGCGTCACCGCCTTTCAGCGGCTTTGCCCTCGTCACTAAGCCGGGTGAGGCGTTAGCAACCGTGCGAGTTGTGAAGAATGAGAGCGAGCGTGCGGCGTGAACCGAAGACGTTCGAAGTCATCCTGCGGCAACGTCCGAAGAGGCGGCGTCGCGGCAGAGTATAGGAGAGCATCCGAATGTGCGTTAGATCACGCACAAACAGAAACGCTACTTGACTGTGTGGTCAGTCAAGCAGCGTTGTGATCGCGAGGATTTTGTTCACTCTGCGATTAAAATCGTCTTCACATTCACGAACTCGCGGATGCCTTCACGCGAGAGCTCGCGTCCATAGCCGGAACGTTTTACACCACCGAAGGGCAAGCGCGGGTCCGAAACGACCTGGGCGTTCACGAACACCGCACCGCTTTGCACGTCACGGATGAACACGTCGCGCTCGGCCGCGTCGCGTGTCCAGACGCTCGCGCCGAGTCCGAAGGTGGTGTCGTTCGCGAGGATGATCGCGTCGTGCACACTCTCGACGCGAAAGAGCGAGGCCACCGGGCCAAAAACTTCTTCGTGGTATGCCGGCGCGTCGCGCGGGACGTCGGCGAGCATGGTGGGCAGGTAGTAGTTGCCGGGCCCGTCCGCGCGGCGACCTCCGATCACGAGTCGCGCGCCCGCGCCGACGCTGCGCTCGACTTGTGTCGCGACCTCGTCACGAATTTTCGGCGTGGCGAGCGGACCGACGTCGGTTTTCGGATCCATTGGATCGCCGACGGTGAGCGCGTTCATGCCAGCGACGAATCGCTTCTCGAATTCGGCGGCGATGCGTTCGTGCACGATGAAGCGCTTCGCCGCGATGCACGATTCGCCGTTGTTCACCATGCGAGCTTTGACCGCGACTTTCGCGGCGGTGTCGAGATCGGCCGACGGCATCACGATGAACGGATCGCTGCCGCCCAACTCGAGCACGGTTTTCTTGATGAATTTGCCGGCGACGCTCGCCACTTCACTGCCCGCTTGCTCGCTACCGGTGATCGTGACGGCGGCGATGCGCGGATCGCGGATGACGCCGCTGACGCGCGATGAGGCGATGAGGAGCGTCTGAAACTCGTCGCAGTCGAAACCAGCGCGGCGCAAGACATCGGAAATCGCCAGCGCGCACTGCGGCACGTTCGACGCGTGCTTGAGGACGGCGACGTTGCCGGCCATGAGTGCGGGCGCGGCGAAGCGAAACACCTGCCAGAACGGAAAATTCCACGGCATCACGGCCAGCACGACGCCTAACGGTTGATAGGCGATGTAGCTGCGGGACGCCTCGGTGCGCACGTCTTCGTCGGCGAGGAGCGCCTGTGCGTGCTCTGCGTAATAGCGGCAGACCCACGCGCACTTGGCGGCCTCATCGGCGGCGCTGCGCAGGGGTTTCCCCATCTCGAGGGTCATGAGTTTGCCGAGGTCGTGCTTTTCGCTCTCGAGAATGTCGGCCGCGCGCGACATACGGCGGGCGCGCTCGGCGAACGTGGTGAGGCGCTGGTACTCGAAGGCGCGCGCCGCGCGCTCGAGGCAGGCGTCGAGCTCGGAATCCGTGAGCTCCTCGAATTCGTCGAGTGTTTTCCCGGTGGCCGGATTGATCGATTTCATCATGGCAACGTATTCACACTGCGTGAAGAGATCGCGGCGAACCCGTCACGGTTGCGGCGGCTCACCCGCATGACGCGTTCCGGTAGGTGCATCGGACGCGAGTCGCTCGCGTGTGAGGCGTTCTCCCTCCGCGATTCGCCATGCGTCGATGCGCTTGTGGTCGCCGGACATGAGGACGTCGGGCACGGCGAAGCCGCGATAGACCGCGGGGCGCGTGTAGCTCGGAGCGCTGAGTCCACCGCTCCAATGCGAGTCGGTGCGCGCGCTGTCCATGTCTGACATGGCGCCCTCGAGCAGCCGGACCGTGGCATCGACGATGACGAGGGCCGCGGGCTCGCCGCCGCTCAGCACGTAGTCGCCGATGGAGATCTCTTCGGTGGCGAGATGATCGGCGACGCGTTGGTCGACGTCCTTGTAGTGGCCGCAGAGGAGCGTGAGCTCGCTGCCCGCGGCGTAGCGGGCCGCATCCGCATGCGTGAAGCGCCGGCCGCGGGCGGACACGAGAACGACGGGTCCGTCGGGGTGGAGCGAGTCGGCCGCCTCGAAGAACGGCTCCGGTTTCATGACCATGCCGGGTCCGCCGCCGAAGGCGTAGTCGTCGACGGTGCGGTGCTTGTCGTGCGTGAAGTCGCGCAGGTCGATCACATGATAGGCGACGCTGCCCGCCGCGGCGGCGCGGGCGGGGATGCTCAGGCTCAAGGGCGCGGTGAAGAATTCCGGGAAGATGGTGACGATGTTGATCCGGAGCGTCATTCGAACAGTCCGTTCGGCGGGACGGCGACGATGCGGCGCGCGGCCCGGTCGACCTCGCGCACGAAGTCGGCGTGGAACGGGAGGAGCGCGGTGCGGGTCCCGTCGGTGATCTCGAGCGCGAGGCCCTGCGGGAGCTCGAGCACATCGGCCACGGTGCCTAACGATTGGCCCGACGGCAGCTCGACGCGCATGCCGGCGAGCTCGTGGATGTAGACTTCGCCGGCGGCGGGGGGCTCGAGGTCGCGGGCGTCGGCGAGGAGGTAGCGGTCGCGCCACCGCTCGGCGCCGGTGCGGTCGGCGATGCCTTCGAAGTGCACGAGGAGCGAGCCGTCGGGTTGGGCGCGGGCGGATTCGACGACGAGCGTGCGGCCGGCGGGGTCGGGTTCTCCGTTAGGCGTACCCACCACAAGACGACGGCCGGCCGCGAACACCGCGGCCGGCGCGTCGGTCATGGGCTGGACCACGAGGGTCCCTTTGATCCCGTGTGCCTTGCGCAGCCGCCCGACGATCAGGAGCTCGGGAGCGGGCGCGCCCACGTCACTCCGCGTCGCGCACCGGCACGGCGCTGCCCTGGCGTCGCGCGGCGACGCGCTTCTCGTGGCGCGCCTTGAGCAGCCCCGCCTTGCGGAGCAGCGAGCGCACGGTGTCGCTCGGCAGGGCGCCCACGCCTAACCAGTAGTCGGCGCGCTCCGTCTTGAGCTGGAGCGGCCCTGCGCTCTGGCGCGGGCTGTAGCTGCCGATCGTCTCGATGAACCGGCCGTCGCGCGGGCTGCGCGAATCGGTGACGACGATACGAAACACGGGCTGCTTTTTCCGCCCAACGCGGCGGAGGCGAATCCTCACGGCCATGGTCCGAGCTCCTTCGAGACGAGTGTGATCACCTGCGCCGGGCTCATCGCGCATCCGGGAGATCCGGACCGCACCCGGGCCTAACGCTACCGGCCGAACATCATACCCGGCGGCCGTCCTTCCTTGTTCATGCGCTTCATTGCCTTTTGCATTTCGCGGAACTGGTCGAGCAGGCGGTTCACTTCGCTGATCGGCCGGCCGGCGCCTTTGGCGATGCGCGCGCGGCGCGACCCGTTGATGATGGTCGGCGTCTTGCGCTCGGTGCGCGTCATGGAGAGCACGATCGCTTCGGCGTGCTTGAGCCGCTTGGGATCGAGCTTCGCCTGCTTGAGCATTTTCGCGTTCACGCCCGGCAACAGCTTGAGCAATCCCTCGAGGGGGCCGAGGCGTTGAATCTGCTTCATGCTGGTGAGGAAGTCCTCGAGGTCGAAGCCTTCCTTGCGGACTTTCTTCTCGAGGCGCTTCGCCTCTTCGGCGTCGAACGATTCCTGGGCCTTCTCGACGAAGCTGATGATGTCGCCCATCTGGAGGATGCGCCCGGCCATGCGGTCGGGGTGGAATTCCTCGAGGGCGTCCGTCTTCTCGCCTAACCCAATGAACTTGATCGGCTTCTTGGTGACGCCGTAGATCGAGAGCGCCGCGCCGCCGCGAGCGTCGCCATCCATTTTGGTGAGCACGACGCCAGTGATGCCGAGCGCGTCGTCGAAGCCCTTGGCGATGCGGACCGCGTCCTGGCCGGTCATGCCATCGGCGACGAGGAGAATCTCGTCGGGGTGGAGCGCATCCTTGAGGCGCGCGAGCTCACGCATCATCTCGTCGTCGATCTGCAGGCGGCCGGCGGTGTCGACGACCACGACGCGCTCGCGCGCGCGCCGCGCTTCGTCGACGCCCTTCCTGGCGATCTTCACGACGTCGGTGGTCGACCGATCGACGGTAACCGGTGCACCGACCTGCTGGCCCAGCGTTTCGAGCTGGTCGATGGCCGCAGGCCGATACACGTCGGCGGCGACCAACCGAGTTGGGCGGCCTTCGCCGGCCAAGCGGCGGGCGAGCTTGGCAGCCGTCGTGGTTTTTCCCGATCCTTGCAAGCCAACCATGAGCACGATGGTGGGCGGCACAGTGCTCATGCGCAGGCCTTCGCTCTGTTCACCCAGCATTGCCGTCAGTTCGTCATGGACGATCTTGACGAGTTGCTGTCCGGGCGAGACAGTGCGGAGCGCGGAGACGCCGACGGCTTTCTGCTCGACGCGCTCGAGGAATTCGCGGGTGAGCTGGAAGTTGACGTCGGCCTCGAGGAGGACGCGGCGGATCTCGCGCAGCCCTTCCTTGATGTCGGAATCCGACAGGACGCCGCGGCCGCGCAGGCGCGCGAACACGGAGTCCAGCTTCTCACTCAGCTCGTCAAACATAGCCGTTAAAGATAGATCGACGTATCATTGAGTTCAACGACGCCGGTCCGATGACTCCAGCGTAGAAGACTCCTGTGTAGAGGGTTCAAAGGATAACAAAAAGGATGCAAGAGATGGGGATGATCGCTATGCTGCGCGACCAGAGTGCGTTCTTCACGCTCATGGCACCCTCCAGCCCGCGTGGCCGATGATCGTTGGATGTGCGTCAGAACGATCATCCCCATCTCTTGCATCCTATTTGTTATCCTTTGAACCCTCTATAGAGGAGCTTGATCGTGCCACGCTGAAGTTCTGATTGTTTATCGGTCCCCCAACTCGTGACTTCTTCGCGGTCTCCTCTACTCAACCGAAATGGCTCGCACACAGCGTAAGGAAGAGATTCTTCGCTCGGAGCTTCCGCCGACGTTGCCGCTCATGGCGCTCCGGTCGACCATCGTCTATCCGCTGGGCACGATCGCGGTGCAGATGGGTGCGCCCGAGAACCTGTCGATCATCCGGTCCAACGACGAACCCGGA
>DATJET010000039.1:0-34651 GCA_035496295.1 Gemmatimonadaceae bacterium | reverse complement strand
AGCGATTCCGCCCGTGCGATCAGCTCACCGCGAATGGCGATGTCGTTCAAGCTCCCGTACTGATCCGCCAACTGCAGCAGAATCGGCGTCAGCAGTCGTGGCTGCGTCGCGTATTCGCGCTCGACCGCCGTGCGGCCGCGGTCCAGAATCTCCTTCATCGTAATGGGCTTGTCGCCCACCTGGCTCATGAGGACCGACTGGAACTCCGCCTGCGCATTCGCGCGGCGCGTCGCCACGAACGCTGCATCGCGCTCTCGCTGCGCCTCACGCATTTTCGCCACCGAGAAGGCCGTCGCCGCCACGAGCACCGCAAACAGCGCTGAGGCGGTTGCGACCGTCGCGCGATGTCGCCGCACGAACATCCGCGCGCGATACACGATGGAGTCGCGCCGCGCAGTCACCGGCTCATGACGCAGCAGGCGCTCGAGATCCTGGCCGAGCGCCGCGACCGTCTGATAGCGCTCGCGCGGATCCTTGCGCAGCGCCTTGGCGAGAACGTTGTCGAGGTCGCCCATCCCGAGGCGAGCCGGCTCCACGTCGAACAGCGCGCGCATCTCGTCCACCGGCGACGTGCAGCCCTCGGCCGTCGGATGCTTGCCGGCAACGAGCAGGTAGAGCAGGACGCCTAACGCGTAGACGTCCGTGGCCGTCGTGATCGCACCATCGCGCACTTGTTCCGGCGCCGCATAGTCGGGCGTGAATGCCCGGCTGCCCTCGGCCGTGAGCGCGGTGTGCCGGCCGGAGTCGCCGTCGTCGAGCAGCTTGGCGATCCCGAAGTCGAGCAGCTTTACCGCACCGCCTCGCGTCACGAGGATATTGGATGGCTTGAGATCGCGGTGCACGATGAGGTTCGCGTGCGCGTGCCCAACCGCGGCGATGACCTCGAGCACCAGACGGATGCGCGCGCCGACGCCAAGGCTGTGCTCACGTGCGAAGACATCGATCGGCTGGCCGTCGATGTACTCGAGCACCAGGTACGGCTGGCCGCTCGGGCTCACGCCCGCGTCCAGCAAGCGCGCAATGCCGGGGTGCGTTAGGCGGGCAAGCACCGATCCCTCGCGCCGGAAACGCCCTTGCCCGGATGGGCTCAACCGCGCCAGGTTGAGCAGCTTGACCGCGGCGTGTCCCTCGAACCGGCCGTCCGTGCGTCGAGCGAGCCACACCGTCCCCATTCCGCCGTGACCGATGGGCTCGACGAGCGTGTACGCCCCAAGCTCGAGGCCCTCGAGCGTCAAGGCGACAGGTTCGGCCATGAATCCGGTGTTGTCAGCCTCCGCGTCCCCCGACAAGAGCGACGTTAGCTCGAGGGCCATCTCCGGCGAGCTGATGCTGAGCTCGGTCAGCCACTGGTCGCGCTCCGCGGCCGGCAAGTCGAGCGCGTGGTCAAGTAACGGCTCGATCAGTTTCCATCGCTCGCGGTCCATGGCGGGCATGCTGGCAATTCTTCCGTGGGGGCCGGGTGCAGCTTATGGAAGTCGGTGTTATTCTGCCAGGCGGCGACGCGTGACTCGTGCGACGAAGGAGTTGTCTAGATCGCGGTTTGTCGCCATGTTACGGTGCATCTAGCTGCTGTCACGAAATGTTGCTCCCTCCGGCGTTCTCCATTCGCACCCAATAGATCTCACGCTGCTCAGCGCGCGTGCGGCACACTCGTGCCCCAGCGCGTTGCTCGCTCGTCAAGCTGGATGAGCGGAGCCAATGCGGGCTCCACCTTCCCGGCCCCCGATTCGGTACCCGACCGCGATGAAGCGTACGGACCTCATTCCAGTCGTCATTCTTCTCCCGTTGCTCGGCTTCGTGGCTGCACAGGTCACGGAGACAACGCATCCAGCGACCGAGCCACGCGTGAGCGCTGTTCCAGTCGAAGCACACGCTGAAGCTGGTCGGTTGGGCATCGCCCGACACTTTGTGGAAGCTGCGCATTTGGCGCCCGCGTCCATGCCGGCTGCGGCGACGGACGCGACACACGATCTGGGCGACGTCCGCCAGCGGTTGGCTGTGGGGTCGGCGGGAACGTACATCGACGAGGTCTTGTTGGAGCGCGACTCGGCGCTGGCGCGTTGGCCCGATCGCACGTCGCAGCCGATCAAGGTGTGGATCGGCAGTGGCGCCGGCATCAAAGGCTGGAGCGACACGTTCCCGGCGCGCGTCCGCGATGCGTTCGAGGAGTGGAGCGATCTGGGCATCCCGGTTCGGTTCGAGTTCGTGACGGACTCGTTGGACGCGGACGTGCACGTGGCGTGGATCGACCACTTCGACTCGCCGATCAGCGGCAAGACGCTGTGGGCGCGCGACCGGAGCTGGTGGATCGTCAACGCGAACATCACGCTGGCGCTGCACCACAACGCCGGCGAAGCGCTGGACGACTCGAGCGTCAAGGCGATCGCGCTCCACGAAGTGGGCCACCTGTTAGGCCTCGACCACACGAGCGACACGACGGACATCATGACGGCGCGGGTGCGGGTGCGCGACCTGTCCAACGCGGACCGCGCGACGATGAAGCTGCTCTACTCGCTGCCGCCCGGGAGCATTCGCCAGGGCCGGTAAGCCAGACGATCCTGCCTAACGCGACGCGCGCCGGCGATCATGCCGGCGCGCGTTTGTCATTTGTCCCACTTGAGCAGGATCGTTTTCTTTTTCTTGAGCCGTATGACGTCGAGCCTGAGCTGGGCGTCGGAGGCGCGATACATCGCCCGGCTCAGCCCCGCCGGCGTGCTGACCGGATTGCCGTCCGCGCGCACAATGACGTCGCCATCCTGGAGACCCGATCGGGCCGCGACGGTTCCGGACTCGACGCGCAGCACGAGCACGCCCTGGCTCACGCCGAAATAATCGGCGAGGTTGCCCACCGGGCGAACCTCGGCGCCTGCGACGACGAGCAGCGACCCACCGAGGTGCGAGACCATCGTCGAGATCTCGGGCATCGGCGACATGGACGGGAATGGGGTCACCGAAATCGTGACGTCGGTGGTGTCGCTGTCCGGCTCACGAGTGGGCGCGGGCGGCGCTGACGGCGCGGGCGACGCGATCCGTGTCGATGGTGTCGCCGGCATCGCAGGGATCACGATCGTCGTCGCGCCACCATGTGGGAGCGTCCATACCTGCGACCACGAGGCCACGGGTCGTTTCGCGACCAGCGCACTCAGTTGCTTCGTGTACGCTCCGCGCTTGATGCGCAATAGCACGTGCGATCCGGGTTTGAGCAACGTGGAGAACGGTTCACATCCGGCTGTCACATCCTTGCCGTTGAGCGCCATCAACTTGTCGCCTGATTCCAGACCCGCACGCTCGGCCGGCGAGTCCGGGTCCACGGATTCGATGGTGGGATAGTCCTCGAATCGCATCAGCATCTTGCCGCCTTCCTGCTGAACCTCGGGCGCTGTAGTGGAGAGGGTGACGCCGAGGTAGCCGACCTGGCCCTGCACTTTGCGCGTTAGGCGATCGATGTCGGACCGCTCGACGTCCATGCGCCGCCGCACGAGTTGGTTGGTCACTTGCTCGTAGCGCTGCTGCGCGCGGCGCAGGTTGCCGTTGGCACGGGCGAGCGCTTCGGCCGCGGCGCCGCTGGAATCCTGCGAGACCATGGCTTGCTTCATCGCATCGATGAGCGCCTGTTGCGCGCGCTCGAGCGCGGCGCTCGCCCGGGCGAGCTCGCGGTCGGCGCGGGCATCGGTCGAGCTGTCGCAGCTCGGACAGACGGCGGGTGGCGTGTCCTGCGCAGCCGCGTTGCCTAACGGAATGGCGATGGCGCCGCACGCAATCGCCGACGCGAGCAGCGCCGCGGCGCGGTTCATCGTTCGGGTCGTCCGCATCGACGTCGCCATCAGTAGCTGGCCAACGACATGCCGGCGGGCAGCGAGCCGTTGAGCTGTTGCAGCGTCACCTCGCGCGCCGTGCGCGCGGAGATGAGGTACTGGTTGATGACCGGATCGGCCGGCGCTTGATTGGCCGCCGCGAGGGCGGCATCGGACACGCGGTCGAGCGCGGCGAGCCGCTGGCGATAGCGATCGATCCCGGCAACGCCGTGCAGGGACGTGTCGTGCGCGACGACGAACGCAGCCGCCAACCGGTAGTCGCTTTCGGCCCGGCGCATGAGCGCCATGGCATCGTCGACGCTGGCGGGCGAGCGCGACGAATTGGTGCCCACGGCCGCAGTCCGCGCGAGGGACTCCGTTGGGTTAGGCGTGCGCGCGGCTGTCGCGCGGCCGGCCAACATGCCGGCTGCAGCAATGACGAGGCCGGCAGCGATCTGCATCCAGGCGCGCGGCAAGCCGCGGCCGCGACTGGGTGCGGGTGCGATCCGCACGGATTCATCGGTCACGCGCGCCGACAGCGAGCGCCAATCGGTGAGCGGACGAGCGAGAACGGTGTGTCGCTCGCGCGCCGCCATGGCCACGAGCTCCTCGTACGCCGCCTGTTCGCGCGCACACTCCGGGCAGGCCGCGAGGTGCGCCGCTTCGTCGTGTGTGGGCTGGTCTTCGGCCAACGCGGCCAGCCGTTCAGGATCGAGGTGCAACATGGGTGCGAAGTTCCGTTGCCGGCGTTGGGACATCGATCAGGTGCGCGAGCAGCCGGCGTAGCCTCGCGCGCGCCTTGAACAGTTGCGATTTCGACGCGCCCGTCGTGATGCCTAACTCACGGGCGATGTCGTCGTGCGTATAGCCTTCCACGTCGTGCAACACGAACACCGTGCGGGCGCCGGCCGGGAGTCGCGCCGCGGCCTCTTCGATGGACGCCGCGAGAAACGCACGATCGCTGTCCATCTCGACGGCCGACGAATCTTCCTCGATGTCGACCTCCAGCCGCCCCAGCCGGCGCGCTTTGCGCAGCGCGTTCAGCGTGCGGTTCACCGCGATGCGGTGCGCCCACGTGCCGAACTGCGCATCGCCGCGGTAGGTGCCTAACGCGCGGAAAATCTGGATCCACACGTCTTGCGCGATGTCGGCCGCCAGATCCGGATCGCCGCCCACGAGCCGCCGCACGACCGCGTCGATGTGCGGCGAGTACTGCGACCACAACTGTCGCAGTGCTCGCTCATCGCCGTCGATGGCGCGCCGAATGAGAGCGTGATCCGTTTCCATCCCGGTTGCTTGATTGGTCACTGTCGAGTGAAGTTCGGTTGCCGAGCCGTGGCCGGCCACTGTCACCCCAGGCGAAAAATGCGGTCGAACCGACCGACCGATGACGCGGTCCCACCGCAAGCCGACGCGCACGCACCACCATTACGCCTGAGCCCGCCGACGTCGCCCGCAGTGACGAACGGGCATGTATTTCGTCTTGCCAACTGGATGCAACCCCACATATTGAAGTAGGATAGCTCGCCCGACCTCAAGTCGTGTGGTCGTCCCGCCGGATTGAAGCCCGCCTGTTCCGGTTCGCACCACAGTTCGCGCTTTGCTGCTGCTCTCGATCTTGCGACAACTGAAGGCCGTCGCTTTGTCTGGGCCCCGGGGTATTACCCCAAGCTCGAGTCGCGCCATGTGCCGCGTCGCCGCGAATCGGGGCTCGCACGGTCGTTTTTGAGGAGAGGTCCGCCGTGGTTCTTGCGCTGCTCGCTGCACTCGCCATTGCTGGAGGGGACGGAGGACTCCCGGTCAAAGCACCGGCCTCCGTAGGCATGTCGGCAGCGCGCCTGCGCGTCATTGACCGTGTCGTGCAACGCGGGATTCGCGGCGGCGGCTTCCCCGGCGCGGCCGTCGTGGTGGGCCGCAAGGGCGCTGTCGTTTGGGAGAAAGGGTTCGGCCGCACCGATTGGAAATCATCCAGCCCGCACGTCTCTCCCAGCGAAACCCTGTACGATCTCGCCTCGCTCACCAAAGTCGTCGGCACCACCACCGCCATCATGATTCTCTACGATCAGGGTCGATTCAAGCTCGACGACCCGATCGTGAAGTACTTGCCCGAGTTCACCGGCGGTGAGAAGGACAGCGTCACCATCCGCGAGCTGCTCGAGCATCGATCCGGCCTTCCAGCCGACCGCGAGCTCTGGCGCCTCGCGTCGTCGCCGGCAGAGGCACGTCAGATCGTGCTGACCAGCCCGCTCGAGTACAAGCCCGGTACCCAGTACGTCTATTCGGACCTGGGCGCGATGACGCTCGGCTTCCTGGTCGAGAAGCTGAGCGGCCAGCCGCTGGATGAATACCTGTCGATGTGGGTGTTCAATCCGTTAGGCATGACCAACACGTTCTACCGCCCGGCCGACTCGGTGAAGTACCGCACCGCGCCCACCGAGGACACGCCGCCGCGCGGCTATCCGCTCCAGGGCGAAGTGCACGACGAGAACGCCTATGCGTTAGGCGGCGTGGCCGGACACGCGGGACTGTTCAGCACGGCGGCCGATCTGTCGATTTTTGCGCAGATGATTCTGAACGGCGGCGAGTTCAACGGCACCCGCATCGTCAGTGATTCCACCATCCGGCTCTTCACGCATCGCGCGGCCGGCAGTCGCGCGCTCGGATGGGCGATGGCCGACGGCCAGTGGGGCTCGGGCCGCTTCTTGAGCGACGAGGCGTTCGGGCACGTTGGATACACGGGCACGTCGCTGTGGATCGATCCCGATCGCGACATGTTCGTCATTCTGCTCACGAACCGCGTGCACGAACCACGCGCACGCCGCCCCGAGAAGGTGATCGCCGACATTCGCGCCGACCTCTCCGACGCGGCCGCCGTCGCGGTGACGGACGATCCCGACCAGTTGATCGCGATGCCCGTGTCCTTCCGCGCCGACAAAGCGAGCGGGTGGAATCACGTGGAGCGTCGTCACCATCGCCGCGTGCGCCATCACGGAACCAAGTCGACAGTGCGCATTGCCAAGCGCCACACCGTGGCCTCGCACGCCAAGAAGACGGTCGTTACGACCAAGAAGAGCCACACGACGCACAAGAAGTAGTCTTGCCCGCCTCTGTGGCGCCGGTGAACTTGCAGATGATGTCTGCCGGAGCCCACATGATCGACGACCCGCGCCAACCCGAATCGCCTGCTGTTCCTGCTGCTGCCATCCCCGCGCCATCCGCAGCGGGGCCCGCAACTGCGCTCACCGAAGACGTGGTCAAGGCGGCGCTCCGGCGAGTGAAGGATCCCGAGCTCAATCTCAACATCGTCGATCTCGGTCTCGTGTACGGCGTCACGGTCGACGGCGGCACGGTGACGGTGGCTGTCACGCTCACATCGCCGGGATGTCCGTCGGGCCCCGAGATTCTCACCACGGCCGAGGAGCAGGTCCGCGCGCTGCCGGGCGTCGACGATGTGGTGATGAACCTGGTATGGGAGCCGATGTGGAGTCCCGACCGGATGGAGCCGCGGATCAAGGCCTATCTGGGATTTTGACAGCTGCCCGTTCTGCCTAACCGTTAGGCGGTTAGCCCGCCGCGAGGGCGCCGAGCAGCTCCTTCCCCATCACGTCGATCTGCCAGCGGCGGAGATCGTCCGCCTGCGCGAGATCGTCCAATGACGTAGGACGCTTGCGCGCGACCGTTTCCAGACGCTCGCGGGAGATCAAGAACCCGGGGTCCAGATCGAGCCGTTGGGCGATTGTCTCCCGGACGCTGCGCAGGCGGTTGACTCGGCTGTCGAAGTCCGGATCGCGATCCCAGCGCGGCGCGCGCGGGAATCGCGGGAGCTGGTCGTCCGGCACGGCAAGGCCACGGGCGATCGCGTCGAGGACGCTCGCGCCGCGGCGTTCGATCACGCCGCGCGGCATGCCGCGGATCTCGCGGAGTGCGTCGACCGAACGCGGTGCGATGCGCGCGAGCTCGAGCAGCGTTTCGTTACCGGCAACGCGGAACGTGGCACGGTCCAGTTCACGCGCGACGCCGTCACGCCACGCGACGAGCTCGCGCAAAATGGCCAGCTCGCGCCGCGTGAGATCGCGGGCGCCCTTGATGCGCTGGTAGGCGTCGGTCGATCCATCGTGGTCCCAGCGCGTGCCCTCGAGTCGCTCGAACTCTTCGTGCGCCCACTCCCACCGTCCGGCGCGCTCCAACTCGTCGGCCAATTTATCCCTGAGCGACAGCAGGTACATCGTGTCCTGCGTGGCGTAGTCGAGCATGTCCTGCGGCAGCGGACGCATCGACCAGTCGGCGCGCTGGTGTTTCTTGTCGAGCTTCACACCCAGGTATCGCTCGAGCAGCGCGGCGAGCCCGAATGCGCGGATGCCGAGCAGCTGGGCCGCGATTCGGGTATCGAAGAGATGTCGGGCGTGCCAGCCGTAGTCCTGGTAGAGCAGGCGGAGGTCGTAGTCTGCATCGTGAAAAACAGTTTCCGACTGCGTGCTCTCCAACAGCTCGCCCAGGCGACGTGGTTTCCCGATCGTGAGCGGATCGAGAATGGCGTTCGCCGACGCGGTGCTGATCTGCAGGAGGTAGATTCGGTCGACGAAGCGGTGGAAGCTGGCGCCCTCGGTATCGACCGCCAGGCGGTCGGGCGTGTCGAGCGACGCCAGAAAGCGGTCCGCCTCCGCAGGCGAGTCGACGTAGCGTGTGCTGGACGATGCAGCCCGCGTGGCCGGTCGAGGCTGGGACGGTGGAGAAGGATGCGACGGCACTCGAAGCGTACCTCGTGTTGCTGGCCCGCGTGGCGGCCCCGGGGGGTGGGCGCCAGGTGTCCGTGAATTCTCTCGCCCGGGACGCGCGAAAGGAAGCGGACTGCTACCTTGGAGTCCACTCGTAGCGGCGTCCACACCTCTTTCTGCGACGGTATCCATGTCCGACGCGGCATCACGCAGATTCCCGCCGCGCGGGAATGCCTGGCGATCGCGGGATGTGCTGCGCGTGGCGGCCATCGTGTTCGGGTTGTACTTCGTACTGCGGTTGTTGTGGTTTGCGAACGCGCTGGTCCTGGTCGCATTCCTTGGTGTGTTGTTCGGGCTGGCGATTGCGGCGGGCGTCGACCGGTTGGCGCGATTCCACGTGCCGCGCGCGATCGGGGCCGCGACGATCGTGGTCGCATTCTTCGCACTGTTGTACGGCGCCGGCGCGGTGATCGCGCCAACGGTGAGCGACCAGCTCACGGTGCTCAAGTCGCGGCTGCCGGAGGCGCAGGCTCGGGTCGAGCGGTGGTTGCAGCAGCGCGGCGGGTTGATGCGCGGCGTAATGGGCACCGGCGCGCCGACCGACACCGGGACGGCGGTGGCACCGCAGGGTCAGTTAGGCGGACCCGTGGCACCGGTGGGTCGCGGCGCGGCCGAGGCAGAGCAGCGCGATACCGTGGGCCCGGGCGTGCCGAATACGTTAGCCGAAGGCATCGGACGGCAGTTGCAGAGCGCGACGCGGTATCTCTTCCCGTTCCTGACGTCGACGCTGGCTGCGCTCGCCGGCCTGGTGGTGATGCTGTTCCTCGCCATCTACGTGGCGGTCGACCCGGGGTTGTACCGACGAGGATTTCTTGTGCTGGTGCCGCCGGAGTCGCGCGGCGTGGCGTCGCGCGTGCTCAGCCAGATGGCGATCAAGCTCCGCAAGTGGCTGGTGACGCAGCTCATCGCGATGGTGGTGATCGGCGTGGTGAGTACGATCGTGCTGCTCATCCTGCGGGTAAAGGCGCCGTTTGCGTTAGGCCTGCTGGCCGGCCTGCTCGAGTTCGTGCCCACGATCGGCCCGGTGTTGAGCGCGATTCCCGCGATCGCGATGGGATTCCTCGACTCGCCCGAGAAAGCGCTCTCGGTGACGATCGCGTACATCGCGATTCAACAAACCGAGGGCCAGATTCTCATCCCCATGCTGATGAAAGGCGGCATCGATCTCCCGCCGGTGCTCACGATCCTCGCGCAGGCGGTGATGGCGATGCTGTTCGGATTCCTCGGACTCATGGTGGCCGTGCCGCTGCTGGCCGCGATCATGGTGCCGCTGCGCATTCTGTACGTGGAACGCGAGGGACCGCTGACGGAAGCCCAACTCGAGGCCAGCGGTTAGGCGAAGGGTGTGCCGCGCTCCGCGGCACGCCGACGATCAGTAGTCCCGTGACCGCTGCAGTCCTTCGATGGCGTCTCCGACCTCGTCCAGCGCTTTCCAGATGGTCTTGAGCAGATCGGCCATCTCTTCCTTCGACAGCGGCGCGTCCTCGCCGACGCGCATGCGGGTCTCGACTTTCCGGACTTCGCGCGCGGCGTAGCGCAGGTAGTCTACCGGATATTTCATGCTGGATTCCTCCCGACGCAACGATACCCATCGCACCGGCGGTGCGCCATGCGCGGATGATGCGTCGCGAGCATGGCGGGATCGCGATGCGTGCGAGACACCCGAGCTGCTCGTTCGATTTCCGTCGCTCGCGCGACTGGGCCGCGTTGCGTTTGGCGCGTTTCCGACGCCGGTCGAGCGCGTGGATCTTGCCGGTGCACGCGGGCCGTTGTGGGTGAAGCGAGACGATTTGAACGCTCGCGAGCTTTCTGGTGCCGCGTCGGTGTGCGCCGGCGGCAACAAGCTGCGTGCGTTGGAGTTCCTTCTCGCGCACGTGAAGCCGGGCGACACGGTGCTGGCGGTGGGCGGCGACGGATCGACGCACGTGCTGGCCACGGTCGTGCTCGCGCAACGCCTCGGTGCACGCACGCTTGCGATGCGCTGGCCGCACGAGATGAACGAAACCGCACGCCTGGTGGAAAGCCGCGCAGACGAGATGGCCGACGACGTGCGGCGTGCACGCGGTCCGCTCCGCGCGGTGCTACGGGGATGGCTGGCGTCGCGGCGCACGCATGCAGCGTCGACGACGTGGTGGATCCCGCCCGGCGGCGCGTCGCCGCTCGGCATGTTGGGCGCGGTGAACGCGGGACTCGAGCTCACCGCGCAGGTGGCGCGGGGCGAATTGCCCGCGCCGGCGCACGTCGTCCTTCCGTTAGGCACCGGCGGCACGGCGGGCGGCCTCGCGCTCGGCTTCGCCATCGCCGGGCTGGACACGCAGGTGATCGGTGTCCGCGTGGTGCCGCGCATCATGGCGAACGGGTGGCGCGTGCGCCGCCTGGCGCACCGTTGTGCCCGCCTCATCGAGCGGACGACAGGCAGCAGCCTTCCACGAGTGGCGCGCCGCAGCATTTGTGTGGTGCACCGATTTTACGGCGGCGCGTACGGGCGGCCGTTGGGCACGGCACAAGAGGTGCGCCGGGAATTCGAGCGCGCGACGGGAGTGTTGCTCGATGAGACGTACGGCGCGAAAGCGTTCGCAGCAGCGATGCAGCTTGCACAAACGACCGACGCGGCAACGGTGTACTGGCTCACTTTCGACGCGCGATGTGTGAGCGAGCAATCCGTGGCTCCGGTGCCGCGGCCATGAAAGGAGGGCCGGTTGCATGAAGTGCCGACTCGCCACGGTGGACCTCGCGTACGACGTGTCCGGCGCGTCGCAAAATCCGACGCTCTTACTGGTGCACGGATTTCCGCACGACCGCACGCTCTGGGCGCCGCAGATGCACGCGCTGTCGGCGGCGTATCAGTGTGTGGCGGTCGATCTGCGCGGCTTCGGCGAGAGCAGCTGTGCCCCGCCCTACTCCATGGATCAGTACGCGGATGATCTGGCGGCGCTCCTCGACGCGATCGGTGTTCGCCGCGCAGTGATCGCCGCAATTTCGATGGGCGGATACATCGCGTTCGCGATGTGGCGACGGCACGCCGACCGCGTGAACGGGTTCGTGTTCGTCGACACACGCGCCGGGGCCGACAGCGACACGGCTCGCGCACGGCGGCGCGAGTGGATCACGCGCGTGCAAGCGGAGGGCGTGCCGGCGATGGCCGAAGGGCTCGTGGCCGATCAGTTAGGCGCGACGACGCGCGCGCGGCATCCGGAGCTCGAGCCAACCGTGGTCGCGATGGCGCGGCGCACGAGCGAGGACGGTCTGATCGGGGCGCTCACGGCGGCGATGGCGCGACCCGATTCCAGCGACACGCTGGCCACGATCACCGTTCCGACGATGTTCGTGGTGGGTGACGAGGACACGATTGCGCCGCGCGGCGAGTCAGAGCGGATGCAGACGCTGGTTTCCGGCAGCCGGCTCGAGGTGATTCGCGGCGCGGGCCACCTGAGCAATCTCGAGCGGCCCGCCGCGTTCAACGCGCTCGTGAGCGAGTGGACGGCGACCGCCTGCGATACGGCGCACACGCTTTGATGGCGATCGACGCGGCGGCCTTCGACTGGCGCATGCCCGTCCTCGGATGGGACATGACGCGACTCGCGTGGGTCGCCGTCGTCGCCATCGTGCTGCTGGTACTGGCGCTGGTATCGATCTGGCACGCGAGCGGGCATTCGCGCAGCGCGAAGGTCGTGTGGACGGTGGTGGCAGTGATCCTGCCGATCATCGGCCCGATCGCGTGGGCGGTGGCGGGCCGCGAGTCGCGGCGCACGCGCGCCAATCGTTAGGCAGAACGCGCGAGGGACGTCACGCCTGACGTGACGTCCCTCGCATCTGGCGCCCGGCGGGCGTCAGCGGGTCGGGCGCGCGGGCGGAGAGTCGCTCTTGAACACGTCCCGGTTGATCTGCACGAACTGCTTCTGGTTCGCGGGCACGTCTTCTTCCGGGAAGATCGCGGTGACCGGGCATTCCGGCTCGCACGCGCCGCAATCGATGCATTCGTCGGGATGGATGAACAACTGGTCCGGGCCTTCGTAGATGCAGTCCACCGGACACACATCCACGCACGCCTTGTCCTTTACGCCAATGCAGGTCTCGGTAATAACGTAGGGCATTGCTCGCCTCGAGAGTCAGCGACCGACGGGGAACACACCTAAGCTAATGAGAATCCGCGGCGGCGGGAGTATTGGACGGGCTCGCTGCGCTCGGTCGCCACAGGCTGTTGCTCAGCGCGGCGGCATCGAATCCTGCGTCTTCTTCGCTTGGGCCAACTCGGCGCGGAACGGAACCGCCTTAAGGGGCTGCTTGAGGGAGTCGTACACGGCGACCAGGTCAGTCTGCGCCATCCCGAGCCAGGTCGCCGGAGGACTGGTCTGCGACTTCAAGATATTGTAGCCGACTGTGAGCTCCTTCTCGGCGTCCGGGAACCGGCGCTCGAGCACGAGCGTGTGGCCGAGACGAACGTGAGCGATGCCCACCAATTGATGACTGGGTGCGAGAACGTCGGCGTAGCGGCGAAGCACGTCGCGGAAAAGCGAGTCGGCGACGGCGTACTGCTTCTTGGCCGTGTACACACTGGCCAGATTCGAGAGCGCGATCCCAATGAGGTAGTGCTTGTCGTGGTAGATCTGCCGATAGATGTCGGCCATCCGACGAAAGTCCTGCGCTGCCTCGTCCAATCGTCCGCGTTCCTGCGCGACTTTCCCCAACTCGTTCAAGGCCGAGGCGACACGCGGATGGACGGGACCATACGCACGCTGCTGTACGTCGAGGGCCTCACCGAGTAGCTGCGCGGCTTCGTCGTACTTCTTCTCGTCGATCAGCGTGCGGCCGAGCATGGTGAGTGCCGACGCAGTCTCCGGGTTGTTCTCGCCGTACCATGCGCGGATGATGCCGAGCGCCTGGCGATAGTAGCGCTCGGCCGCGAAATAGTGTCCGTACTCGTACTGAATCGCGCCGAGATTGATGAGATCATCGGCGACGTTAGGATGGCGCGGTCCGTACAAGCTCCGATCGATGAGCAGCGCGCGCTGATTGAGCGAGTCGGATATTGCATAGTGACCCGCATAGAAATGCGAGTTGGCGAGCTCGGTGATGGCGGCAGCGAGATCCGCCGGCTGCGAGTTGGGTCCCGACAACAGCTGCACGGCGGTGTCGAGCATCGCGGTCGCCTCGGCGTACCGCCCCTGATCCTCGAACACCCGGCCCAGGGCGGACGTGGTCTTGGCAGTCGTGGGATCTCCGCGCGGGAGAACGCGTTGCTGCATTGCGAGTGCCTGGCGGATCAGTGCTTCGGCAGAATCGTACTGGGCGCGGGCATCGAAGAGCAGGCCGAGGGCAACGAGACTATTGGCGATGGCGGGATGATCGGCGTGAAACAGCGCGCGTCGCTCGGAGAGCGAGGTGCGGAGTAGCGAGTCGGCGCGATCATAGTTCCCGAGCTCCTGATAGATGCTGCCGAGCGTCTCGTAGAGCTCCGCTTGGGATTCGGGCACGCCGTCGAGCGCGCGCGCTTGCTTGAGGCCCCGGTCGACCATGGTCACGACTTTCAGGCTCTCGGACGGCGCGACATCTCCCTCGTCGCCCTGGAACAGGCTGACCATGAAGCCCTGAATCCGTTGCGCACGCGTCGCTTCGCCTAACGCAACGTTGCGGGCGTTGGTCAGGCGAACGGTGTAGAACACGACCAGTCCCACGATGATGACGAACACGGCGGCGGCGATCGAGACCGGGCGCCAGTTGCGGCGCAGGAACTTGCCGGTGCGGTAGCGGACGCTGTCGCGGCGCGCCTCGAGCGGCTCGCCGGCGAGGTAGCGGTCGATGTCGCGGATGAGCGCGTCGACGGTGGCGTATCGCCGCGCCGGCTCCTTGTGCATCGCCGTTAGGCAGAGGACGTCGAGGTCGTCCCACTGGCTCTTGCTCGCGGCGGGGAGCTTCGCGTCTGCGCCCTCGTGCTCCAGACGCCGGCGCGCCACGGCCGACGGCGTCACCGGATCGTGCTCGGCGATGAGCGTTTCGACCTCGGCCGGCGTGCGGTGCGCGACGTCGAACGGCAAGCGGCCCGTCAACAGCTCGTAGAGCACGACGCCGAGCGAGTAGATGTCGGTGTGGATGCCGACGCGGCCGGCGCGAATCTGCTCCGGCGCCGCATAGGCCGGCGTCATCAGGCGGAGGCCCGTGCGCGTGTGATCGGAATCAACGGCGCCATCATCGAGGTGCTTGGCGATGCCGAAATCCAGGAGTTTGATCGTGCCGTCCTGCATCACGAAGATGTTCGACGGCTTGAGGTCGCGGTGGATGATCGCCTGGCCGTGCGCGTGCTGCACCGCCTCGCACACGTTGCGGAACAGGCGCAGGCGGTCCGGCATGGACGACGCATGGTCGCGGCAATAGTCGGTGAGCGGCACGCCGTCGACGTACTCCATGACGAACCACGGCGTGCCGTCCGGGAGCGTGTCCGCATCATACAGCCGCGCGATGAGCGGATGGTTGAGTTGGGCGAGCGTGCGCTGTTCGCTGGCGAAGCGATCGCGGCGCGCGGGCGAGAGCCACGCGTCGCGCAGAATCTTGATGGCGGCATCGCTGCCGAGGTCGTCGCGCCGGGCGAGATAGACGACGCCCATGCCGCCTTCGCCTAACAGACGGATGATGCGGTACGGGCCGAGCCGGTCGGGCAGCGCATGCGACGCGCCGCGGCCCAACACTTCGTGCGCCACGTACGCGACGTCGCGGTCGAGGAACGACTCGCCGCGCGCGTCCTCATCGAGGAGCGCCGACACCTCTTCGCGCAGCTCGTGGTCGGCGCCGCACTCGGCGTCGAGGAACGCGTCCCGGTCCGCCGCCGGCATGTCGGCGGCGCGGTGGAACACGTCCTGGATGCGCGCCCAACGCTCGGCGTCCATCGAAGTCTCCGTTAGGCAGCGTCAGCCCGGGCGCCGCAGCTCGCGAGCGAGCCAGGCCCGGGCGGCCCGCCAGTCGCGGAGGATCGTGGCCTCGGACACGCCGAGGAGCGCGCCCGTCTCGGCGATGTCGAGACCGCCGAAAAACCGGCACTCCACCATCATGGCCTGGCGCGGCTGGATGCGGGCGAGCTCCTCGAGTGCTTCGTCGAGGGCGATGAGGTCGTCTGCCGCGGCGGCACTGGTCGCGGCCACGGCGAGGGCATCGTCGAAGGTGACGATGGCGGCAGCGCCGCCGCGCTTGTGCGCCTTCCGGCGGCGCGCCGCTTCGATGAGCACCTGACGCATCGCGCGCGCGGCGATGCGCTTGAAGTGCAAGCGTGGGACGGATGCGAGCTGCGGCGACTGCGCGAGCTTGAGCCACGCCTCGTTGACGAGCGTCGTGGGTGTGAGCGTCGCATTGGGGTCGTCACGCCGGACCGCGGAAGCGAGGCGGCGCAGCTCCTCGTATGTCGCACTGAAGAGGTCGTCGAGCGCGCGACGCTCCTCGAGGAGACCGCCGAGCTCCGCGTTCTCGAGTCCGTGGGCGACGGCGCTGTGGGTGACACCACGCGGCATGACGGTATTCTCCAGACCTTCGCGCAAAGCGATTTGGAGCCGACCCGCGGATCGGGAAATCCACGTGGCTGGATCCGGCTGCCGTGAGGCGGCCCTCTAGCGTAGCGAACCCGGGCGAACCACGCAAATCCCGGAGGCCCGCATGGTCCAGCGGCCATACGGCCCGGCCGACACGAGTACCCAAGCCGTTACACGGAGGCTCAAGGCGACGGGCTCGAGCGATCCGGATGTGTTGTACGCCGCCAGGGAGGAACTAGCGGCTCCATTCCAACGGCATCGGATTGTGTGCCTGTTGATCATCGTGGCGGGCACGCTGGTTTGTTGCACCGTGGTGCTCGCGCCGTTGGGCGTACCGATTGTCGTGGTCGGCGTCCGGCACCGAAGAAAGTGTGAGCGCAACCTGGCCACGATTGAGGCAGCGCACGCCGAATACATCGCGGCAATCGCGTGAGACGTCGAGAGCGGGCCGACGGGCCGCCGCGCAGGAGCCGCCAGGCTGTCGGTCGTTAGGCGCCGCGAATCGCGGTGCGCGTTGACGCGGGTGCGACCATGATACGCCGGCGCCGTCGTCGCCGGCGAGCGCTGGGCGTCGTCCGGCTTGACCGGCGCGGCAGATAGTCGCATAGATTGACGTCCCGTACGACCCAGGGGCGGGCCCAGGCCCCCTCCCGGTCGGAGGCTGCGTTGCCTTCGCTCGATCATATGCCGGCGCTCTGGCCTCTCGTTGGGCGACAGGCCGAGTTGGAGCTCATCCAACGTACGTTGGACGGGGCCGCCGCAGGGATGTGCAGCGCGCTACTCTTGCGCGGCGAATCGGGCATCGGAAAAACCCGGCTCGCGCAGGTTGCGGTACGCCACGCAATCGAAGAAGGCTGGACGGTGGCGAGCGGCAGCGCGTACACCGTAGAAACAGGCGTGCCTTACGCACTGTTCGCCGATGCCTTTGTCCCGGTGCTGCGGAGCCTCGGCGATGCGACGGTGACGCTGCTGTCTCGCGGAGCGACGGCTCAACTGGCACATGTCTTCCCCGCACTGGCGGCAGGTCGGCAAGACCCGACCGACTTGTCAGTGAGCTCGCCCGAGCTCAAGGGACGCGTGTTGTGGACGGTTGCACAACTGCTCGCTGGTCTGAGCTCCCGCACGCCGCTGTTGCTCGTGATCGAGAACCTGCAGTGGGCTGACCCATCGTCGCTCGAGCTGCTCCATTTCGTCGTGCGGCAGGTGCGTCAGGCACGACTCGCGATCGTGGCGACCGTGAATGATTCCGAGGCGGACTCGCGTACAGCACTAGGCGCGACGCTGCGTTCGTTGATCGACATGGGCGTGGCGGTGAGCCGAACGGTAGCGCCGCTGCAGCGCGTTGAGGTCGAGGCGCTGCTCCGGCAAGTCCTGGGCGACGGAGTCGTGCCCCGCGACGCCGTCGCTCTGCTTTTTGGCTGGACGCGAGGCAATCCGTTCTTCCTCGAGCAGACCATCAAGTCGCTCATCGCGACCGGGCGCCTCAAGCGCCGGAACGGAACCTGGGTGGGATGGGATCTGGAGGGGTTGCAGTTGCCTGCCAGCATTCGAGACGCGTTGGCGATACGCGTCGGGCTCCTCGGTCCTGCAGCGCGTGCAGTGGCAGACTGCGGAGCGGTGATCGGCGCCCGCCTAACGGTGGACGGGCTGCGCGCCGCGACGGGCATGGACTCCCCGATGCTCCTCGCCGCACTGGATGAGCTGTGCCGTCGGAACGTGTTGTCGGGACAATTGGCGGATGAGCATCTGACGTACGACTTCACGCATCCGATGGTTCGCGACACGTTGTACGAGGAATTGGGCATCGGACGACGGGCGGTGTTGCACGCACAGGTTGCGGACGCGCTCGAGCGCCTGTGGGGCGCTGGCGCCGCAGATCACGCCGACGAGCTCGCGTTTCACTTCGTTCACGCAAGTCGGGGCGACCTCACGCCCAAGGCGGTGCGCTACTTGATGCGCGCCGGCGAATCGGCGCTGGAGAAGCACGCGGACCGAGAAGCGACTCGCTATCTGGGAGCCGCGCTCGAGCATTGGGACCGGCACGGGGTGTCGACCACGCAGGGCGCTTCCTCCCCCGCCGTCCCAGTCACGGATTTGGTCGCGCGACTTGCGCTTGCGAATCAACGTGTTGGCAATCACGACGCCGCACTCGCTCTGTGGGAGCGCGTTCGCGCGGGCGCAGTGGCGACAGGAGATGTCGCTCTGATTGCGAAGGTCGAGCGCCGCCTTGGCCTCGCCTGTTATTGGCGGGGCCGGCCGGCCGATGGCCTTCGTCACGGCGAGGAAGGATTGCGCGCAGCGATGTCGGCGGGAGGACGTGGACTGATCGCCCAACTGCGCGTGGTCATGGCAGCGTGCCTCGTCGAGCTTGGCCGTCCGAATGACGCGCGCGGGGCGCTCCTCGACGCACTCGCGGATGCGGAGTCCAGCGGCGATATCGCACTGCACGCGCGCGTGCATCGTCAGCTGCTGCTCACCGCCATTGTCACGTGCTCGGCCGCGCAAGCGCGCGATCATGCGTCGCAGACGCTCGATCTGGCAGAGCGCTCTGGACAACTCGACGTGGCGTGCACGGCGCACTGGGCGCTCGCGGTGGTCGCCGGGCTGACCGGCAACGCGCGCGAGCTCGAGACGCGCCTGCGCGAAGCCGAACGCATCGCCGATGAGCTGCGGTCGCCAAGCCTTCGTCTGTCGACGGCCGAAGTCGCCATCGAATACCTCGCGGGACTCGGCGAGTGGACCGAGGCGCTCGCTCGCGCCGAGCAAAGCATTAGCCTCGCCCGCGCGATTCGGAGCGACACGATTCTCGCGCGGCTCCTTGTATGGACGGCGGTGATCTACGTTGGACGCGGCGATCTGGAGCGCGCTCGGACGTATCTCGACGAAGCGGCGGCAATCGCGGGCCTCGATCGTAAAGCAGGTGCGCACGATGTGAACAGCGCGCTGCGCGTGCAGATGGGGCTGGCGATGTATCACAACGCCATCGGCGCTCACGACGAGGCGATTCGCATCAGTCGCGCCGGACTTGCACTCGCGGAGCAATCCGGTCAGGCAATCTGGGCGATCTATCGCCTATGGCCTGCGCTCATCGAGGCGCATCTCTGGAAGCGGGAGTTCGACGAGGCCGAGCGGTTGAGCCGGCAATTGCGCCAGGAGTCCGAGCTCATCGGTCACCGTCTCGGTCTTGCATGGGCCGAGGTGGGCGAAGCGCTTGCCCAGATGCTTCGCGGCACGACGCCAGCGTTGCTCGAGCGCGTGATTCGCGCAAGCGGTGAACTGGAGCGCGTACCGTTCGTGTTCGACGCCACGCGGTTGCAGCGCGAGATCGCTCGGCGCTATGTCGAGCTGGGCGATCGCGCCGCGGCCGTGCAGGTGCTCCACGCAGCGTGCACGCGGCTCGAGAAGTTAGGCGCAGCGGTCGAACTCGCGGGCGCGCGCGCGCAACTGCGCGAGCTCGGGGTGCGCGTGCGCGCGCCTCGTGTCTCCCGCGCTCCGAGTCAGGCCGAGCGGACCGAGCTGACGAAGCGGATGATCGAGGTGGCTCGTGTTGTCGCGTCCGGCAAGACAAACAAAGAGGCCGCGCGCGCACTCGGCATCTCCGACCGCACGGTGAGCACGTTGCTATCCGAAGTGTACAAGAGGCTGCAGATCACGAGTCGCGGACAACTGGCCGAGTGGGTACGGCGCGGCAGCCTGCTCGGCGGGCGAGGACGCCCATCCAGCGGGCGTAAGAAGGCAAAGCCGGCGCTCAAACAGCCGGCCGGCTCCGCCCCGGGCCGCCTCAAGCCTAACGGAAACTCAGGACAACGTACATCGCGAGGGCAAGCCCTCCGATGACCAGCACGATGCGATGGGGCACCGTCGCGTCCAGCAACAAACTCCAAACGACCAACGGCCCGACCAACGCGGCGCACGCACAGCGCCACAGCATCGGTGTCGCGACCGCGTGCGAGGACAGCGCCGCGAGGCCGATCTCGATGAGCGCCGCGGCGCTGAACCCGAGTGCGACGAATCCCCAGTCGCGATAGGAAGAAGTGAGCGCGGGAATCATTGGCTATCTCCTGGTGTGGGCGGCAGAGAGGCGTGCGCGAAGTGCGGTCTTCACGGCGGCGTTTGCGCGACCCGTGCCGTGTTCCGGCCGACTCGCACGGCATCGTCTAACGCGAGGGTCGCGGCCACCACGGCATCGGGGCGCTCTTCCTGTAGGTACGAGCCCGAGCCGAAGACGCTATCCGACGCGAAATCCGGCAGCTGCGCGCTGAGCAGCGAGAGCTCATCGGCGCCGATTCCGCCCCGGCGGTTCGATGCGCCGATCAGCAGTCGAACAGGCTGCGCGATGCGCCAGAGGTTGTCACGCAGCGGCACGGCCACTGGCGCGCGCCGCATGGCCTGCATGACCCGGATCGCGGCGCCCAGATCGGCGATGATCGGACGCGCATACGCGTTGGTGACGTCCGGCGTCACCCACGACGGATCGGCGGAGGCCTCGGCGAGCGCGTCGTGCACCTTGTGCTTCACAATGCCGCGCGCGCCGAAGAAGCGGAGCACCGGCGCAAACTTCATGGCGGCAGAAACGCCTTCGGTGTACGAGCGGTCCACCGGTCCTCCGTCGAGCAGCAGAACCGCAACGACGCAGTCCGGCCGCCGGTAGGCGAGCCGCAACGCCACCGCCGCGCCGAAGTTCGAGCCGATGACAATCGCCTGATGGACGCCGAGGGAATCGAGCACCGCGCCCACGCGATCGGCCTGCGTATCGAGTGCGTAATCGCCATCCGCGGGATGCGATGAGGTGCCCACGCCTAACGGCTCGACGACGAACGTCGGATGCCCCGAGGCAGCGAGCAGCGGCACGACGTGTCGGTAGCCGAACGAAGAGCCGATGATGCCCGGCAAGAGCACGACGGGCGTGCCGCGCGACGCCGATTCGGGCGCGGTCGCACCGGGCATTGCGACCGTCACGGTGAGCGTTTCTGGCGGTGTCAGCGGGATCCGGCGTTGGGCGGGCGTGGAGTCCACAGCCAGCGCGAGCAGAAGCAGGGTGATCATAGGGTCCTCCGTCCAGGAGACGCGGTCTGACAAACGGCAGGGATCGACGTAAGAGTCGGAGTCGGCACCCGGCCGATGGCTGGTCGTCGCACGAACACGAGCTGCCGGCCGAGCATCACGCCCAGTGCGATGGTTGGGAGATCCTGCGCGAGGTGAATGAGTGTCCCGACGCCGAGCGCCGCATCCATCGGTGCGCCTAACGAGTGGGCCGCCGTCGCGTACGCGAGCTCGAAGACGCCGATGTTGCCGGGGGTGACTCGGATGACGAGCCCGAGATTCACCGCCAGCAGTGCCACCAAGCTGCCGGTGATCCCCAGGGACAGGTGCGCGGCGCGTGCGACGAGATGATAGGAGACCAGCTGAAACGTCCAATCCATCAGCGTCAGCGGAACCGCCGCCGCGAGCAGGCGCGGAGTGACGACGCGGCGCGCGATTTTCGCGATGCGCCGGACGTTGAGTTGCACGATGCGCCGGAACCGGGATGCGCCTGACCCTGAGCGGCGCGCCGTACCGGAGCGGCGTGCGTCGCCGCGGAACCGACAGGCCAGCCCGATCGCGACGACCGCGATCACCACGACCGTTAGGCCGGCTCGCCGAATGGCTACGGTGAGCGGCGCGATCACCATGGCCACACACAACACGACAACGAAGCCGCCAACGTTGAACAGTCGCTCGAGCGCAACGGTGGTCGCCACGGCATATGCACGGAGGCCGGTCGCACGCGTCATGATCACCACGCGACCTGCTTCGCCCGCGCTACCCATGAACAGGCTGTTGAGCGTCGCGCCGACCAACGTCGCCCGTGCCGCCGTGCGATACCGAGATGCGCCAAGGGCACGCAGACACACCGACCACACGCCGGCCTTGGACAGGAGCGACATGAGATGGAATCCGGTGGCCAGGGCGAGTGTGAGCAGCGACGCGTGCCGCATCACGCCCAGGGTGTCGGCCCAGTGGACGTGGCGGACGTAGGCGACGCAGGCGGCGGCAAGCACCGCGATAGCCAGGGCCATCCCGCCCGGTCGCCGATATCGCGCGATGTGCAGTGTCATGGCATTATGTCCACATGGAGACGCTGCCGTTGCGGCGCGGCCTGGTCACCGGCGCGACTGGTATGCTCGGGTCCTACATCGTTCGGCGCCTTGCAGCGCGCGGCTGCGAGGTGCGCGCGCTCGTGCGCGACGTGGGTCGCGCCGCATGGCTGCGGCCGTTGGGCGCCGAGCTCGCGCAGGGCGACATCGCGGACGCGGGCGCTGTGCGCGCCGCGGCGGCGGGATGTGACGCGGTGTTCCACGCAGCGGCGGTCGTTAGCCCGGATCCGGACTGGGAGATGTTCCGGATCGGCAACGTCGAAGGGACGCAGCACGTCATCGATGCGTGCGCGCGCAGCGGCTCGCGACTGGTGTACGTGAGCAGTACCGCCGTCTACGGCGACTCGCGATACGAGCGCGCCCCGGTCGATGAGATGGCGGTGCTGCCCGAGCTGCCCAGTCACGACGCATACGGCCGCTCGAAGCAGGAGGCCGAGGGCCTCGTGCTGCGCGCGCACGCCGAAGGCGCGGTGCACGCTGCTGTCGTTAGGCCCCCACCGATGTACGGCGAACGAGATCGTCAGTTCGTGCCGCGCATCGCGGTCGTGTTGTCGCGCGGCTGCTTTCCGCTCATCGGCGGTGGAACCACCACGCTTCCGCTGGTGCACGCCCAGAACGTGGCCGAAGGCGCTCTCCTCGCTGCCACAATCGAGGGTGCAGCTGGACGGGCCTACAACCTCACGCGCGACTATCCGCTCACCGTCGCAAACCTGGTCCGCTACGCGGCGCAGGGCCTCGAGCGGCACGTATTCGCGCCGTCCATCTCGCTCGGTGCGGGGCGCGTCTTGTTCCGCGCGATCGAGCTCGGGCTCATCGCGGCCGGCCATCGCAGCTTGTCCCAGCATGCCGGCGGCACGTTCGAGATGCTGACCCACGACAATCCATTCTCGGACGAGCGTGCGCGCCGCGAGTTGAATTGGCGGCCGACGATCGCTCCCGACTCGGGCGTCGCGGATGCGTTCCGATGGTGGAAGGCGCATCATCGGAGCACGAACGCAACGAGGTAGTCGCCGAGCCGCGTGTGCATCAAGTGATGGCCGCCGGCGGCGATGACGACGTATTGTCGGCCGCCGGCGCGCGCGCGGTAGGTCATCGGCGACGCTTGCGCCGAGGCGGGAAGCGACGCGGCCCACACTTCGCGACCGGACTCGACGTCATAGGCGCGGAGGTAGTGGTCCATCGAAGCGGCTATGAAGACTAGGCCGCCGGCGGTGACGAGCGGCCCGCCAAGCGACGGAGATCCCCAGGCGGCAGGAGCCGGTACGTGCGCGTAGTCGCTCATGGTGCCCAGCGGCACCTGCCAGCGAATGCGTCCGGCGTTGGCGTCGATCGCGACGAGTGTGCCCCACGGAGGCGGGCTGCAGGGCAAGCCGAGCGGCGACCGCAGCAATTCACGGCGACTGCCGTACGGCGCACCCAGGTCTGCCGCGACATCGGCGTCCTGTGCGCTCTGGCGTTGGGCGTCGACTAGTGCGGACGGCACGAGTGTGACGACCGTCGCAACCCGAATGGTGTTCATCACCACCAGTCCGTGCATCGAGTCGACCGCGACACCGCCCCAGTTCATGCCGCCCAGAAAGCCGGGGTTCACCACCGTGCCGCGCACGCTGGGCGGCGTGAATATTCCGCCCGACCGGAGGGACCGGATGCGGCGCGCGCACGCGCGGCGGTCGACTGCCGTTAGGCCCCACGCGTCCTCGGCGCGAAGACCCTGTGGCGTCACCGGCGGCGCGAAGATCGAGAACGGCTGCGTCGGCGATGCCGTCTCGCCTGGAACGTCGCTCGCCGGCACGGGCCGCTCCTCGACGGGGAAAACGGGCACTCCCGTTAGGCGGTTGAGCACGAACACCATGCCGGTCTTCGATGCCTGCACCAGCGCCGGAATGGCGACGCCGTCGCGCACGACGGTGGCGAGGGCCGGCTGCGCCGCGACGTCATAGTCCCACAGGTCGTGGTGGACGAGCTGAAACGCCCACACCTCCTGTCCGGTGGAGGCGCGAAGCGCGACAATGGAGTTCGCGTCGCGGTCGTCGCCCGGGCGCAATCCGCCGAAGTGATCGGGGCTCGCGCTGCCGGTCGGAACGAACACGAGGTCGTGGGCCGGGTCGGCGGTGATCAGGCCCCACGTGTTGGCGGCGCCGGAGCGAAACGCCTTGTCGTTAGGCGTCGGTGCGCTCGTCGTCGCCCGATAGGGCACGAGCGGCTCCCATGCCCAACGCAGCCGCCCATCGCGGACATCGAACGCACGCACGGCGCCGCTCGGCGCATCGATCCGGACGTTGTCGAAGATCGACGAGCCCACGATCACCACGCCGGCTACGACGACCGGCGGCGACGTGACGTGATACTCGTGTGCATATGTCGCTGCGCCTCGCACACCGACGCGCAGGTCGACCACTCCGCCGGCGCCGAAATCCGCGCACGGTCGTCCCGTGTCGCCATCGAGCGCAATCAATCGCGCGTCGAACGTGGCGAGAAAAATCCGCGTGTGACAGGCGCGCCGCGTAGCGCCGGGGGTGGAGTCGATCCATGCGCCGACGCCGCGAACGGTGACTTCGTCGTGGGCTAACGATGCACGGTCGAGGTGCGCGTCGAATGCCCACTGCTCTGTTCCTCGCTCCGGGTCGAGCGCAACGACGCGCGCCGATGGCGTTGCGAGGTAGAGAAGTCCGTTGATGAGGAGTGGCGTGGACTCGAATGCCGTCGACGGCCCGCTGCCTTCCTTGAGACCATCGGACACATCGCCGGTGCGGTATATCCACGCCACTTGCAGCGAGTCGACATTGGCACGCGTGATCTCGGCGAGCGAAGAATAGTGGTCGCCACCTGTCCCGCCCGCGCTCACCCAGTCCGCGGCTCTGTCGAAGCCGCGCCGGGCCAGCGACCGCCCCGAGAGCGCACGCGGATCGCCGGTCATGGCGCGGGCGGGGACGGTGAGGTGGACGACCGAATCGCTCAGCCATCGTGTGAATGCCGTGAGCGCTCCGACCAGCGCGACCAGCGCGACGAACCGGAACCGGCGTGGCATCCAACCAACCGTTAGGCTTCGCATGGGGGTGTCCTCGCATCGCGTTAGGCATGGAGCAGGGTGACGCGATGGAGGATGCGAGACGGAGGCGGTCCGTTGGATACGTCACAGCACTGGGTTCGCGAGCGACGAATACGTAGGAGGCCAACGCCGGTTGCTTACGTAAGGCGAGGGCCTGACGTAGGCGAAGCGCAGCCACAACCCGAATGCGCCCAACTTTTCCAGCACTCGAGAGATTGGGCGCGACGACGAGCTGGTGGGGGAGCGACTCGCTTCCGCGGCGTACGGAAGGCACGACCTAACGAGCGGCGGCCAGTCGGCAGAGCGGTGTTACCGTCCGCGGATGGACGAGAGGCGCTCGCGCGTTGCGGAGGTGAGCGTGGCGTCGAGGGCCAGCCACAGGTCTGACCAGATCGCACGCAGGCGGTCCAGGTCCTCACTGCTCGCGGCGTGTGGACCCCGCGCCGCTATCCACGCCTGTGCGGCCACACGAGCGGCGGCGACAGCACTGGCGATGGCGATACTGTCGGCACGCGTCGCGCCGGACAGGTTCTCGAACACACTGGCGTAAAAGGCATCGCCGCCGCTCACGAGTGACACGACACGACCGGCGACGGCGCCGGGATCGTTCGCCGGAGCAACGAGCCCGGCGCGCACGAAGGGGAGCGCCCAATTGTCGGCGGCGAACACGCCGGCCGGATTCGGAAGCCAAGCCCACACGTGGAGCATGGCAAGTCTGGGCGCAGGCATCGGTGCGTGCGACATCATCATTTGGCTCAGGAGATCCGTCTCTTCCTCAACCGTTCCCGTGTGCTCATGCCACGCATGCACGCCCGGGAAAGGCGGCGCCTGCTCTCCCGCCAGCAGCGGCAGCGCGTACGCGACACCGACCAACGTCGGGCGCCCGTCGATGGTCGCATACTCGAGAACCGGAGGCTCCTCGATCGTGAACCGGCCGCTGAACAGGATGCCGATCTGTAGCCAGTGCTCGCCCATCCCAGGGAAATCTCCACCGATCGGGCGATAGCCATCGAGGATGGCCCGCTGGCGATCGCGGTACCTGTCGGTCGCGACGCGCACGCGCGACAGAAACGCGGCTCCGGTATCGTTAGGCATTGGCGGCTGCTGCGCACGCGCCGGCATCCATCCCGCGCCCGCCGCCACGAGCACCACGCCTAACCACCTCATGGCGCCATGAAGGCGACGGCCGGCTGGTGGTGCGCCGCCAACATCCGAGACTCGAGATTCGGGCTCAGTCCTTGTGGAAAACGGCTCGCCAAACGCAGCCGGCCCTGCTCGACCGGCGTCGGGCGGCGTCCATTGTCGAGCTTCACCGCCACGTCGCTGAACGCCATCTCTCGCGCTCCGGCATACAGCATCGACCACACCGTGTCTGACCACAGCATGGTGATGTCCGTGTCGCTCACGGCGAGAAGCTCGGCATTCGTGATCGTGCGGGATGCAAGCATGATGTTCACGGACGTGCCGTTGGGCTCACGCGCCACGGCCACCGTTCTCGCTCGCGGTCCGAAGAAGCACCCGAGGGATGCGGCGCACACCACGATCATCAAGACGTGTCTCATGGCAATCACCTCACGGGAATTCGAGTCCGTGCAAACTGCGCCTCGAACGCCGGGCCCACTCGAGCCCAGTGGTTAACGGTTTCGACGAGGGTCGTATCGGATGCGATGAAGGGGTGCGGCGTCCTCGCTTGGCGCACCCAGCTTCCGCGAATCCACTCGGTGTAGTAGCCCTCTGTTGCGAGCAGGAAGGTGCGCGCCGAGTCGCTCGGTGCTTGTCCGGCGTTGAATCGGACGGTGAACCGCTGGCCCGGCGTGGTCACGAGGTATTGGGCGTCGAGGTCTCGGGCGCTCTCGAGGGCAGGCTCGTTCGAAGCGCCGCCCGCGACAAGCACGGCCGAGGCCTCGATACGTTCTGGTACCGGATGGCGAAACAGCGCGGCGACCGCCACGTGGTCAATGCGCCATTCATCGGCCACGAACGACAAACGAATCGTGAGCGTGTCGGCGCGCGCCACCGGAATCACGGCAGCGACATCCCGCCACGCGATGGGCCCGGCGTCCGGCACGTAGGCCACCGTGTCCCACGCGTCGCCGCGCCTAACGGAAACATGCAGCCCCATGCGCGAGCCGTACCAACGGCCCATCGCCACCATCGTCGAGATGGTGTTGAGGTCTCGTGCTTCGAAGTCCACCGCCTGGGCACCTTGCGGCCGCAGCATTGCATCGTAGAGCAGCACGGTGTTGAGCAGGCTGTTGCGCAGCCGAAAGACGAGGGCGACGCTGTCTGCGCCGTGCGGAGGCGCAATGGTCACGTCGATCCAGTCGTTCACGTCTCCGAGCCGGACGTTGGTGATCGTGCGACGATCGGATTGGAACGCGATCGCATCGTCGCGCGCCAGCGTGCCGGTCACGTCGTTCCCGGCGCGATCGATGGCGCGCACGACCGGCGCCATCCGCCTAACGGCCAAGGGCCGATCCATCGCATCGGGAAGCACGACTTCATCCGGACCTCGCGCGACGCCGAGCAAGGCGAGCTGGTTGATGTAGTGTGTCTCCAGGGCTTCGTTGCGCACCTCGAGCGACACGATGCCACTCGGATCGGGTTGGGCACGGAGCCGGTGCAGGTCGCGTCGCTCGAGCAGCGGCGAAATGCTGTATGAAAACCCTTCGGCTTCGAGGACGGGCACGCCGTCGCTGTCCGAATAAATCGTTGGACACGAGCCAAACAGCGCCTTGACCAGACCCGAGGTCGCGGCGACGCCGACCACCGCCAGCGCTGTCATCCCGACGGACTTCCCCGCGTTGATGGAGTCGGTGAAGCTTTCCATGGCGGCGACGCTGTCGAGCGGAATGGCGCGTATCGGCGTGCCATTGGCCTTGGCGGCGTCGGCGATGGCAAACTCTCGACCCACGCCGTGCACCGAGTCCGCGGCGATCGAAACGCCGTGCTCGAAGATGGCCGTCGCGCCATCCAGCAGGTGCACCTTCACCGGGCTCGCGACGGTCGTGCCCGACGCCCGCTCGACGGGCGCCACCGTCAGCTTGCGGAAGATGCAGCCCGTTAGGAGCGCAGCCGCGCACACGAGAAGCAGCCATCGCTGTTCGATACGGAGCGGATTCTGCATGGCGCCCACCTGTTGAAGGAAGGAGGCCGACGAGGCACAGCGCGAAGGTTCGTCCGCCGCGGCAAGCGCTCCATACGTCAGATGGCGTAGCGAGGCCTGGACGTTGACGTAGGGGAACCGTCGCGCGATTGGCGACTGCCGGCGGCAACGGCCGTCGCCGCGAGCGGGCCGCGGAGCCGCTTGACCGGGCGTCGGTTGGGCGCGCATGTATTCTCCTCTCAGTTGCACCGGCGAATCGCGCGACAGCGAAGGCACACATCGAGGCAACAGCTGCGACGGACGCGCTCCCGCGCCGCGCCCTCGTCACGGGCGCGACCGGCATGCTCGGCTCGTACATCGTACAGTGTCTCGCGACCGCGGGATGCGGCGTACGCGCGCTCGTGCGCGATGCGAGCCGCGCCGCGTGGCTCGATGCGTTAGGCGCAGAGCTCGTGGCCGGCGACGTGCGGGACCCGGGCGCGGTGCGCGAGGCGTCGGCCGGCTGCGACGTGGTGTTTCACGCGGCGGCGGTGGTGGGGCCGGGCACGGCGTGGGCGCCGTTTCGCGATGCGAACGTCACCGGCACGCAGCACGTGATCGATGCATGCGCCGCAACCGGCGCGCGCTTACTCCACGTGAGCAGCACGGCGGTGTACGGCGCGCGGCGCTACGAGATGGCGCCGGTGGACGAATCGACGCCGCTGCCCGCGCTGCCGGCATACGACGCCTATGGCCGCTCGAAGCAGGAAGCCGAGCGATTGGTGTTCGATGCGCACGAGCAGGGGCGTGCACGCTGCTCGATCGTGCGGCCGCCTCCCATGTACGGCGAGCGGGACCGGCACTTCGTGCCACGAGTCGGGGCCGTGTTGTCGCGCGGCGTGTTCCCGTTGATCGGCGGCGGGACCACCACACTCCCGCTGGTGCACGCGCGGAACGTGGCCGAGGGTGCGGTGCTCGCCGCTACAGCGTTAGGCGCGCTGGGCCGCGCCTACAACCTGACGGCGGACTATCCGATCACGGCGGCCGATCTGGTGCGATTGGCATCGCTGGGACTCGGGCGCCGGGTGTTCGCGCCGCGCATTCCGCGCGCCGCGGGCCGTGCGATGTTTCGCGTGCTCGAGGTGGCGTTGTTGGCCGCCGGGCGGCGCGGCGTGTCGCGGCGCAGCGGCGGCACGTTCGACATGCTCACGAAGGACAACCCGTTTCGCGAAGACCGTGCACGACGCGAGCTCGGGTGGCAGCCGTCGGTCACGCCGCAGGTCGGGATGCCGGCCGCGTTCCGCTGGTGGCTCGATCACCCCGGCGGCGACTCGGCGTTCGGTTAGGCGTGCGTCGTCGTCGTCGTCAGTCGCCGCGCATGGCGATGAGCGGACTCACGCGCGCGGCGCGACGGGCGGGCAGGTAGCTGGCGGCGAGCGCGACCACCGCCAGCACGAGCGCGACGACGACGAACGATGTCGGATCCGCGGGTCCGATCCCGAACAGCCAGGAGCGGATGAGGCGCGCGCCGAACAGTGCGCCCACGGCGCCAATCACGATGCCGGCGGCCGCGAGGACAATGCCTTCGCCCAACACGAGGCGCAACACCGCGCCCGGTTGGGCACCCAGCGCGACGCGGAGTCCCAGCTCCTGCCGCCGCTGCGTGACCGAGTACGACACGACGCCGTACAGGCCTAACGCGGCCAGCAGCAGGGCCGCCGCCGCGAACACGCCCATGAGCGCGCCGTTCAACTTCGGCTGTGCCACCGACTGATCGACGATCGACTGCAGCGTCTGTACGTTGTAGATGGGCAGGCCCGGATCGATGTCGTGCACCGCCTCGCGCACGATCGGCGCCAGCGACGCCGCGTCGCCGCGGCCGCGGACCACGAGCGTCATTGTGTGCAGCAGACGCACGGACCGTCGCATCGAGACGTACACCACCGGCGCGGGCGGTGTCGCCAGACTGGTTTGCGCGGCGTCGTTCACCTCGCCCACGATCTGGTACCCGACGGGTTGTGTGTTGAACGCGATCTGCTGGTCGATCACGCTCGCGTTCGGCCAGAACGTGCGCGCGGCCGTCTGACTCAGCACGATCGTCGGGGCGGCCTCATCCCAGGCGACGTCGTGGCCGCCGAGCGTGCGCATGCCCATGGCCCGGAAGAATCCCGGCGTCACGAAACGAATGGTGCTCATGAGCGGATCGTTAGGCGGCCGCGGCGGCTGGCCGACGAGGCGGATGGACGTGAACACTCCGCCGCCGACCAGGGGCGGCGTGTCCGTAGCGCCGGCGGCGACGATGCCCGGGCGCGCCGACAGATCCGTGAGCAGCGACCGGTAGAACGCGATGCCGGTGGAATCCGGATAGCCGGCGCCGAGTGTGATCTGCGCGGTGATCGCGTGTTCGGGTCGGAAGCCGGGGTCCACGCGCATCATGCGCGCGAGGCTCTGCGCCACGAGCACAGCGCACACCGCGAGCACCACGGTGAGCGACAGCTCGCCGATCACCAGCAGACGCCGCGTGCGGTGCGCGCGGCCATCACCGGTGTTGCCGCGGCCGCCGTCGCGCAGCGACTTGCCTAACGACGGCAGGCTCGCCCGCACCGCCGGCCACAAGCCGAAGAGCACGGCCGAACACAGGCTGAGCCCCAAGGCGAACGCGATCACGGGCACATCGAGACCGAATCCGCCCGTGCGCGGAATCACACCCGCCGGGATGGCGTCGCGTAGGGCGCGCAGCGCGACGCCGGCCAGGGCGACGCCGAGCACGGCGCCGGCCAACGCCAGCAAGACGCTCTCCACCACGAGCTGCGCGACCAACCGTCCGCGCGAGGCACCCAAGGCCTGGCGTACAGCGATCTCGCGGCCGCGGGCGGCGCCGCGAACCAGCAGCAGGCTGGCCACGTTCGCGCACGCGATGAGCAGGACGAGCATCGCCGCACCCAACAGCACGAGCAGCGGGCCGCGCGTGCCTAACGAGAGGTCGTCGCTCAGCGGAAACACGCTCGCCGTCCACCCCGCGATTTCCGGATTCTCGTGCGCCACCTGCACCTCGGCGGCGTAGACGTCAACGCGCGCCGCGTCGAGCGTCACCCCCGGCTTGAGCCGCGCGATCGAGCCGAACAAATGCTGTGCGTGTCGCTCGACGCTCGTGTACGACGTGAACTCCACGACCGTCATCACGTCGAGCGGCGCGCCGACAAACGCGGGGCCAAGCAGCTCGGCGTCCGGCGGCAGCACACCGACCACCGTCCGCAATCGCCCATTGATCGACAGCTGCGTGCCGAGCGCGGATCGTTTACCGCCGAAATGCCGTTGGTAGAACCCGTAGCTGATGAGGACGGCGTTGCTCGTCTCGCCGCGCGTATCGTCCGACCCGAATGACCGGCCGAGCATGGGATGGACGCCTAACACATCGAGGAAGTTGGGCGTCACCATCAGTGACGTCGCGCTCTCCGGACCATCGCGGCCGGCGATGCTCGTGAGACCGCCGGCGTACAGCGCCATGTCGCTGAATGAGTGCGTGCGGTCGCGCCAGTCGCGAAAATCCGGCAGCGAGACGCCGAATCGCGGCACGCTCTTGTCCGGGTTGGTATCCCACAAAGAGACGAGTCGGCCACCGTCGGCAAACGGCAGCGGCCGCAACAGCACCGCATCTACGACGCTGAAGATCGCCGTGTTCACTCCGATGCCGAGCGCGATGGTCAGCACGACGATCGCCGTGAACAGCGGATAGGCACGCGCCGATCGCCACGCCAGTCGCGCGTCTTGCGCGAGAAACTCCGACCAGCGACTCACACGATGCGTCTGGCCGCGACGATGATCGGCTTGCATGCGCCCTCCTGGATGCTCGACACCAACGTGCCGTCCGGCGCCGAGAAGTCAATCCGGCTTGACGGGACTCTTACGCGAGTCGGGCATCTCCACGCCGAGGCGGCGCAGGTCGCGCTCCGCGTCGCGTACCCACGACGCGTTGGCGCGCGGGTTGGCGGGACTCGGATGCAATACGCCCCCGGTGACCATTCCCTTGGGAATCACGCGCCGCACGCGCGATTCGGCGAATCGGCCGAGCCCCGCTACCACACGTGGTGACAACGCATCGATGCACCGCGCCAGCGCACGATCGCACGCCTCGAACAGCGCACGCTGCTCGGCCGCGGGCAGCTTGTCCGGTGTGCGGTTGCGGCCGCTCGCTTCGACGAACAGCAGCGGACAGTAGTTCCACACGAAGAACTGCGCGAAGAATCGTTCCGGAGTACCGAAGCGGTCGCGCGCCCAACCCCAGAAACGGCGACCGCTCACCTCGCTGCGCGCGCAGGCGAAGCCCGCCACGGGCCGTCGCGGATGCACCCGCGCCGGCTGCCTAACTGGAGCTTCGATGCCGAGCCAGTCGCGCACCATCGCGACTTCACCGAACGGGACGCCCGTTTGCGTCATGCCGAACGGACCAGGGTTCATCCCCACGAGAATCACCTCGCGCGGCGTCTTCGATCCATAGCGGCGCAAGTATGCGGCGTGCGGCGCCCACGCGTAATCGAGTGGGTGATACACGTATTCCACCGGCGGCCCGAACTCGAGCTGGGCGGTGTCCCGATGCAGGTCGCGCGCGATAGTGGAGAGACTGGCCATCTGACATCGTGAATGAGTGGTGCTTGTCGGAACGATTGGAGAACCCTACTTGTTCGACTGAAGACCGCACGGGTCCGCCGGAATCTGCGTTCGTGTACATGCTCGTGGGAGATCTGTGGTGCTTCGGGGAAAAGTGCTGTTCGCGTACCTCGTCGTGTGTGTCCTGTGGGGCTCCACCTACATCGCAATTCGGATCGGCGATCGCACGCTGCCGCCGCTGCTGTTCGCGGGCGTGCGATTTCTCATCGCGGGCGTGATCCTGTTCATCGGGGCGCGCGCCGCGGGGCAGCGGCTGCCGGCCAGGCCGCGCGACTGGCGTGATCTGTCGATCGTGGGGCTGCTCCTCCTCTCGGGCAACACCTGCGTCGTGGTCGCCGAGCGCTTCACGCCCGCCGGCGTGGCGAGCGTGTTCGTGGTGATGGCCGTAGTGTGGACGGCGGTGTTCGAGACGCTCGCGGCGGGGAACGCGACCGGTCTGTCGCGACGCATCGTCGCCGGGCTTGTGTTAGGCCTGTTTGGCACGATCGTGCTCGTGGGACTCACGCCGGCCGACCTGGCGCGCGCCGATTGGCGCGGCCCGGCCATCCTCACGTTAGGCACGCTGCTGTGGGCGGCCGGCGCCGTGTACTACAGTCGCAGCCATCCGCAGGTCGGCACGTACCTCGGTGCCGCGGTGGAGATGGTGGTGGCTGGAGTCGCGATCACGCTGCTCGGCCTGGCAGTGGGTGAGGGACCACACTTTCACCTCACGGCCTCGGGCGCCGGCTCGCTCGCGTATCTGATCGTGTTCGGCTCGTTGTTGGGCTACAGCGCCTACAACTACGCGCTCGCTCACGCATCCGCGACGGTGGTCGGGACGTACACGTACGTCAATCCCGCCGTGGCCGTGCTGCTCGGATGGTCCCTGCTTCACGAAGCCATCGATGCACGAGTCATCGCCGGGATGGGCATTGTACTGGCGGCCGTGATCCTCACACAGGTCTCGTGGCGGCCGGCTCGCATTCGCGCGCCAGCCGCCGACGACTGACCCGCTATTGGTAGCGCAGCGCCTCGACCGGATCGATACGCGACGCGCGGAGGGCGGGGAGGTAGCCGGAGGCGAGGGCGACCAGCGTGAGCGCAATCGCGGAAAGCGCCATCACCGCCGGGTCATGGCTCCCGAGCTCGAACAACAGCGATTGCGCCACTCTGCCTAACGCAAAAGCGGCGGCAGTGCCGATCGCGCCGCCGATGAGTGTCATGAGTGCCACCTGGCGCAAGACCATGAGTTGGACGCGGCCGCCGTCGGCGCCGAGCGCCATCCGCACGCCGATCTCGCGCGTCCGTTGGGCGACCGAGTAGGCGAGTACGCCGTAGAGTCCGACCGCCGCCAACAGCGTGGCCAACAGCGCGAACGATGCGGACAGCGTGCTGATCAGCCGGTCGACAAACACGTTGTCCTTCACCTGCTGTCTCATCGTCTTGAGCTCTTCGACCGGCAAATTCGGGTCGAGCGACTTTACCACCGCCGGAATCTCGCCGACCAATTGCTCGGTATTGCGCGATGTACGGACGTAATAGTACGAAAAGCCCAGCGCCGTATCCTGCAGCGTGGGCACGAAGAACACGGGGGGCACTTCCTGTTTCACGTCGTAGTACGCGAAATTGGGAATCAGCCCCACGATTTCC
>DATJET010000038.1:0-2472 GCA_035496295.1 Gemmatimonadaceae bacterium | reverse complement strand
TCACCTGGTCGCGCTGGGGTTCGCTCGCGGCGTTCTCGGCGCGCCCGTATCCCGGCACGAAGAAGTGGTACGGGACGGCCGGCAACAGCTTCGTGGCGGTGGTCGAATTCGGCGACAGCGTGCGCGCGAAGGCGATCACGGTCGGCGGCGAAAGTGGCGATCCGAAGTCGCCACACTTCGGCGACGAAGCAGAGCGATATGCGACCGGTGCGTTGCGGCCCGTGTATTTCTATCGGTCGCAGCTCGAAGGCCACACCGAGAAGACGTATCATCCGGGCGAGGGTTAGAAGGCGGACACGGCCGGCTGTGTGCGGCCTTACGCGCCCGGCCGTGTCCGGCACTGTCTTGCCGTGTCCGCCTTAACGCTTCTTGGTCAAGGTGCCGAGGAATCCGAGGCTCAACGAGCCGTCGCGTTCGATGTGGAAGGTCATCTCATCGGCCAAGCCGTGTTGCGGGTCGTGCAGGACTAAGCTGTCAGCCCGGACCTCGTACGTCATCTGGCTGCCGGGCTGCCCCTGCATCGCCAGCACCTTTCCATGCTTCAACTCCATCGCGAATTCGCCGCTCGCGCTGTTGTAATATTTGCCGTCGAGCGAGCTGCCCGAGCACGCCGTGAACGCCCCGGCGACGAGTGCGGCGGTAAACAGACACGTGCTCCGTGATGGGCGGCGCATGGCGATCCTCCATTCGAAAAGACGGGACGATGGCAGTCACTGCGGTCTGTATCGCTATGCGTGCAACGAGTCGAAAACCGATCATGTGTCCGAGTGGTGTGCGCACTGCCGACGGCCAAGCGGCGGCGATAGCTTGACTGAGTCACCCGTTTTCGCACACGAACATTTTGCCGCCATGAATCACGCCGGTTCGCCACTCGAGATGCGGTCGCGACCTCTTCGCTCAGTGCGAGGTTGACGGTGCGCGTCGTGTCATTGCTCGCAAGCGGAACGGAAATCGTTTGCGCACTCGACGCCGGCGACATGCTGGTGGGTCGCTCGCACGAGTGCGACAACCCGGACTGGGTGCGCGCGCTACCTGCGTGCAGCTCGCCGGCGTTCGATGTCTCCGGGTCCAGTCGCGCGATCGACGCCGAAGTAAGGCGCCGCATGCACGCGGGCGAGCCACTCTATCACATCCACACGGATCTCATCCGCGACCTGCAACCCGACGTCGTGATCGCGCAGACGCATTGCGAGGTGTGCGCCGTCACGCCTAACGATGTGACGCGCGACGGCGGATGCCTCGATCCGCGCCAGATGGTCGCGCTGTCGGCGTTCTCGTTGGACGACATCGCGGGCAGCATCCTCGCGGTTGCCGAGCGACTCGGCCTCGCCGAGCGCGGCCGCGACGTCGTAGCGGCGGAGCGGGCGCGATTCGACGCCGTCCGCGCCGCCACCGCGAACCGCCCTCGGCCTAACGTGGCGCTGCTCGAGTGGACCGACCCGTTGTTCGTCATGGGCAACTGGATGCCGGAAGTGGTAACAGCGGCCGGCGGCACGCCGCTCCTCGCTCACCCCGGCGACTACTCGGCCGCGACAACGTTCGACTGCGTGCGCGCCGCCGATCCGGACGTCGTGATCGTCGCGCCGTGCGGATTCCCACTCGAGCGCGCGCTCGCCGAACGCGACGTGCTCGAAGCGTACCCAGGTTGGCGCGATTTGCGCGCCGTGCGTGATGGATCGGTCGTCATCGCCGACGGCAATCGATTCTTCAATCGTTCCGGGATGACGGTGTCGCGCACGGCTGAGATGGTGGCCGAGATGCTCCACGGTGTATGCGTCGGCGAACCGTCACATGGGACGTGGTGGCGCTGGCTCGATCGCGACGGGTCGTGAAGAACGCCCTGCTCTCGTGGAGCAGCGGGAAGGACAGCGCCTGGACCTTGCACGTCCTCCGTCAACGCGCGGACGTCGAAGTCACGGCGTTGCTCACCACCTTCAATGCGGCAGCGGACAGAGTGGCGATGCACGCGGTGCGTCGCGATTTGGTGCATGCCCAGGCGGAGCGTGCGCACCTGCCGCTCTGGGAGGTGGAGCTGCCGTGGCCGTGCTCCAACTTGGAATATGAATCGCGCATGCGGGCGGTGTGCGATCGGGCTGTCGCGAACGGAATCGAGGCCGTCGCATTCGGCGACCTGTTTCTCGAGGACATTCGTGCGTACCGCGAGCGTCAGCTCGCCGGTACCGGACTCGAACCGATTTTTCCCATCTGGGGACTGCCGACGGCCGCACTGGCGCGCGAGATGATTGACGCGGGCGTGAAAGCACGCATTAGTTGTGTGGATCCGGCGCGCGTGCCGCGCTCGCTCGCCGGCCGCGACTTCGACTCGACGTTGTTAGCCGAGCTTCCGCCAACGGCTGATCCGTGCGGCGAGAACGGCGAGTTTCACACGTTCGTGTACGACGCGCCCGTGTTCGACCGGCCCATCGACGTGGAATCGGGCATCGTGGTCGAGCGGGATGGATTCGTGTTCGC
>DATJET010000037.1:0-26467 GCA_035496295.1 Gemmatimonadaceae bacterium | reverse complement strand
ATCGCGGACAAGCGCTGGAGCTGCGCCGGGCGATAGAGGTCGTGCTGGATGTCGTCCTCGCGCGTCCACATGACTTTGACCGGCACCCCGGCCCGCTTGGACAGATCGGCCGCCTCGATGACGAAGTCCTGGTAGGCGCGTCGTCCAAAGCCGCCGCCGAGGAAGGTCACGTGGACATCGACCTTGTCGAGCGGCAATCCCGTTAGGCCGGCAACCGTTTCGCGGGCTGCCTCGGGGAACTGCGTGGGCGCCCAGATCCGGGCGCGGTCGGCCGTGACCCAGGCCGTACAGTTCATCGGCTCCATACACGCGTGGGCGACGAACGGCAGCTCGTACGTGGCCTCGACCGTGCGGCCCCGACCGGCTCCGTTGGGCGAGGCGCCTTGCGTGGCCACGACGAGCGCGCTCGCGTCATCGGACACCGCCTCGCGCGCCGCGCGCCACATGCCATCCGTGGAGACGGATGCGTCGACCGACGTGTCCCACTCGATGTCCAACGCGCGGCATCCCTGCAGTGCCGCCCAGGTGTCGTCCGCCAACACCGCGACGCGGCCGGGATGTTGCTTCGGGACAGGGTCGAGTTGAAGTACCTGCCGGACGCCGGGCACGGCGCGCGCGCGAGCGTCGTCCACGCGCGAGACCTTTCCCCTGAACGACGGACAGCGCGCGATGCACGCCACGAGCATGTTAGGCAGCGTGACGTCGATGCCGAATTGCGCTGTTCCCGTCACTTTTGCCATCAGATCGCGTCGTGGCATCTCGGTGCCGACAATGCGGAACGCGTGCGGATCCTTGAGCGAGACCGTCGATGCGTTGGGCACGGGAAGGTTCGCCGCCGCCGATACGAGCGATCCGTACGGCGCGCGCCGCCCGCTCGCCGCGTGCGCGACCACGCCGCGCTCGGTGGTGCACGAGTCGGCCGGGACGTGCCATTGCTGCGCGGCCGCCGCGACCAACATCGCGCGCGCGACGGCGCCCGCCTTACGGAGCGTGTCCCACGAATCGGACACGCTCGAGCTGCCGCCGGTGGCGCTGTCGAAATCGGCGGTCGTCGGCGCGCGCTCGATGCGCACGCGATCCCAATCGGCGTCGAGCTCCTCGGCGACGATCATCGGGAGCGCGGTCCACACGCCCTGGCCCATCTCCGATTTGTGCGAGAGGATCGTGATGTCGCCGGTCGGGTCGATCCTGAGCCACAGGTTCGGCGCGAAGGCGTCGTCCCGCGGGCGCTCCGCCGCGCCGACATCCTCCATGCCTAACGCTCGGCGCGGCAGCGCGACTGCGAGGAGGAACGCCCCGCCCGCGGCAGCGGACAGTCGCACGAATTCGCGGCGGTCGATCTCGCGTCCGCTCACGTGCGGTGCTCCTTGTCGGTGCCGGTCGCGGTGCGCGCGGCGGCGGGACGCTCGGCCATTTCCTTGGCGGCGCGATGAACGGCGGCGCGGATGCGGCCGTATGTGCCGCAGCGGCAGATGTTGGTCATTGCGGCGTCGATCTGCGCATCGGTCGGGTGCGGATGCGCGGCGAGCAGCGCGGCCGCGGCCATGAGCTGCCCCGACTGACAGTAGCCGCACTGCGGGACCTGCTCGGCGATCCAGGCGGCCTGCACGGGGTGCAGGGTTTGTCCGTTTGCGCCGGCCGCCGGGGCGAGGCCTTCGATCGTCACGACGTGTCGCGCGCCAACCGCGCTCACCGGGATGCTGCAGGATCGCGAGGGTACGCCGTCCAGCTGCACCGTGCACGCGCCGCAGAGGCCGGCGCCGCAGCCGAACTTCGTGCCCGTTAGGCGGAGGCGGTCGCGCAGCACCCAGAGGAGCGGCGTGTCCGCCGCCGCGTCGACCGTTAGGCGTCGACCGTTGACCGTTAGCGTGAACACACTCAAGGCCACCGCTCCGCTCGCGATACCCGCATCATACCATGGATGTTCGTAAGTGGCGAGCTGAGCGGTGACGCCGAGAGTATTTGCGACCAGGCGCGTGTCGTCTGGCCGCCCGGCTATTGGACCGAGATCGCACCCGATGCGAGCACGGTGTACGTGGCGTGGTCACCGCTGACGAGACGCAGGACCACCTTCGCCGAGCTCGTGCCGGACGGTACGTGATGCACCACGACTTTGAGTGGCAACGGCACGACAGCAGTGAGAGCGGTGACCGGTGGACACGGCCCGGTCCTCACCGGCTGCGTGAGTGTCACGACCAACTCTTCTCCCCGGACACCCGCGGCCGGGGTCAACGGGCCGCCATGACATCCGGCGGCGCCGGATTCCATGACCACTGCCGTGACGCTGTCGTCGCCGCTGGTGATGGACGGGACCTGTACGCCTTGCGTGCTAACGAACGTGAGGTCCACGGGAAGCCCCTTCGGCGGCGCCGTCAAACCACTCGAGCAACCAGCCGCCGCGATCAGCATTGCCGCACACATCGAACAAGTTAGGCGCATAGTGGGTCTCCTCCGCGAGAATGTGGGTGTCGGACGGGCCGCAGCGTGCGACCGGCGGCCCGTGCGCGGGTGTGCGCCACTATGCCACGGCTCCGGGCCCGCGCGCAATGGTTTTGGGGCGGCACTTCCATTTCGTTAGGAACGGTCAGGCCGACCGCTTCGCGTACTGGCGTACGGCGAGGGTGAACACCACCGCGCCATAGAGGACGAGGATGCCTACGTCGGGCGCAATGTCCGAGGGCCCCGCGCCCTTCATCATGACAGCGCGCATGATCCGGACGAAGTACATCACCGGGTTGAGGTGCGCGATCCATTGCGCCCACGCCGGCATGCTGCGGAGCGGCGTGAAGAGCCCGCTCATCAGGAGGTAGATGAGCATGAGGAAGAACGTGATGAACATCGCTTGCTGCTGCGTGCCGGCAATGGTCGACACCCAGAGGCCAATGCCCAACGCGGCAACGAGATAGACGGCTGCCACTCCGACCACGAGTGCGATGCTGCCGCGCATCGGCACGTGAAACACGACCGCGGCGACCGCGAGACCCACGCCGAACTCGAGCAGCGCGATCGACCACAGCGGGATGAGCTTGCCGGCGATGAACTGCGCCCGCGTGACGGGCGTGACATTGAGCTGGTCGAGCGTCCCGATTTCTTTCTCGCGCGTGATGTTCACGGCCGTGAGCAGGGTCCCGGCGATGGTAATGAGCTCGACCAGAATGCCGGGCACCATGTAATCCTGGTAGTCGAGGTCGGGGTTGTACCACGCCCGCGAGCGCACTTCGACACGCGGTGCCGCGGGCGCCGGCGTGCCTAACGCAAACGCCTCGCCCGGCGACCGCGAGGCGCCGAGCTCGGCGGCATAGTCGGTGACGATGGCACTCGCGTAGGAGCGCGTCACCGCGGCGGCGGCGCCATCTTTCGCGTCGAGAATCAGCTGGACCCGCGCGGCGTCCACGCGCGTCAGGTCGCGCTCGAAGTCGCGCGGGATGCGCGCGATGACGTCGGCCCGCCGGTCGAGCATCGCCGCGTCGGCGACGGCCATCGAGGCGGAGCTGCCGGCGAGCCGGAAGCGTCCGGACGACACCAACCGGTCGATGAGCGCGCGCGATGTCACCGTGTGGTCGAGGTCTACGGCATACAGCCGCGCGCGCGTGACCTCGAACGTCGCCGCGTTCGCGAGCAACAGCAACTGAATGACCGGAAGGACCAGAATCTGCGCGAGCATCATCCGGTCACGGACGATCTGTCGATACTCCTTGCGGAGCAGGAATCGAAGGGTGCGCATCGTCAGGCGAGTCGGGCGTCGAAACTGCGCACGGCGGCCACGAGCAGCACGACGGTCATGAGCACGAGCACGCCAGTCTCGACCCACAAATTGACCAGGCCGACGCCCTCGAGCATCACGCCCCGCGCGATGATGATGAACCAGCGCGCGGGCACGATGTACGTGACCGGGCGCAGCCACCCCGGCATGCTCGCGATCGGGAAGATCATCCCGGAGAGCAGCGCATTAGGCATCATCGTGCCGACCAACGCGCCGAGCATCGCGCTGCGTTGCGTCGACGTGCGCGCCGCGATGAGCACGCCCAGTGCGAGCGAGACGAGCGTGTAGAGCAGCGCTTCGCCGAGCAGCAGCGCCAGGCTGCCGCGGAACGGGACGCGGAACACGCCCCACGCCGCCGCCAGCACCAGCAACACGATCGTTAGGCCGAGGGCGAGGTAGGGGAGGACTTTACCGACGATGATCTGCCACGGCCGGAGCGGCGACACGAGCAGCGACTCGAGCGTCCCGCGCTCCTTCTCGCGCGACAACGAGATCGCCGTCATGAGTGCCGACACGAGGGTGATCACCAGGGCGATGAGCCCCGGGACGAAGAGGTTCACGCTGGCGAGCGTCGGGTTGAAGCGCATGCGCGTGTCGAGCGCGATGTGCACCGCGCCGCCGGACGCGCCCATCTGCGCGGCGTAGTCGTCGATCACGGCATTCACGTACGCGGCCATCGTGGTGCCACCATTCGGGTCTGAGGCGTCGGCGATGAGCTGGATGTCCGCGGGCTCGCCGCGCGCGAGGCGCGTGCCGAATCGCGGTGCGATCTCGACGCCGACGTCGGCCTGATGGCGGCGGAAGAGCGTCTCCAGCCGCGACGCATCGGGCAGCACGTCGACGATCGTGAACCGGTCGGTTGCGCCTAACCGATTGCGGAGCGCGAGGGTGGCATAGTCGGGCGTTGGGTCCACCACGGCCACGCGGATGTCCTGGATGTCCGTGCGCAGCGCGTACCCGAACAACAACACCTGCAGCAGCGGCATGAGGATCAGGATCGTGAGCGTCTGCCGGTCGCGCAGGATGTGCTGGATCTCCTTCACCATGAAGGCGACCAGCGGCCCGCGGTGCGGCCCGGAGGCGCGCGTCATGCGGCCGGCCTCGCGAGGCGCACGAACACATCCTCAATGGACCCGGCGCCGTACCGGCTCTTGAGCTCGTTCGGCGTGCCTAACGCTGCGATCGTGCCATCCACCATGATCGACACGCGGTCGCAGTACTCCGCCTCATCCATGTAGTGCGTCGTCACGAACACCGTGATGCCCCGCGCCGCGGCGGTGTAGATCATCTCCCAGAACTGGCGGCGGGTGATCGGGTCGACGCCGCTCGTGGGCTCATCGAGGAACACGATGGCCGGGTCGTGGATGACCGCCACCGAAAACGCCAGCTTCTGCTTCCATCCGAGGGGGATGCTTGCCACGAGGGTAGCGCGCGCCTCGCGCAAGCCGAGGTGATCGATGAGCTCGGCGCTTCGCGTGGCGATGCGTTCGTCGCTCAGACCGTAGATGCCGCCATAGAGCTCGATGTTCTCGCGCACGGTGAGATCTTCGTACAGCGAGAAGCGCTGGCTCATGTAGCCGATGTGCCGGCGGATGGACTCGGTCTCGCGATATACGTCGTAGCCTGCCACGCGCGCCTCGCCCGACGTGGGCAGCAAGAGACCGGTGAGCATCTTGATCGCCGTCGTCTTTCCGGCGCCGTTGGCGCCGAGGAATCCGAACACCTCGCCACGCCCCACGTCGAACGAGATGGCGCGCACCGCGGTGAAGTTGCCGAAGCGGCGCGTCAGGTCGTGGACGCGGATCGCGGGCTCGTCGTTAGGCGGCTGGGTCATGCGGCTGCCTGCGGTGCGGGCGTCTCCATCAGATCCATGAACACGTCCTCGATGCCCGCCTGCGCGGGCTCGGCGCGCGCGTCGGTTTGCCCGCGTTGGGCGAGCCAGGCGGTGAGCTCGCGCGCGATCGCCGCCGGGTCGCTCGCCGAGCGCGCGTCGGCGTAGTGGATGGTTTCGCCGAACGGAAATGCGCTATGCACGTGCGGAAACTCGCGCAGCGCCGCGAGCACGCGCTGCCGATCTCCGCCGCGCACCGCGATGAGCGGGTGGCGATAGCGCGATCCGATCACGCCGGGCGCCGCGAGCTCGAGAATTCGCCCGCGTTGGACAAGCGCCACCCGGTCGCACCGTCCGGCTTCGTCCATGTACGGCGTGCTCACGACGATCGTGAGACCGGAGGCCTTGAGCTGGGCGAGCAGCTCCCAGAACTCGCGCCGCGAGACCGCATCGACGCCGGTCGTTGGCTCGTCGAGCAACAGCACCTCGGGCCGGTGCACCAGCGCGCAGCACAAGGCGAGCTTCTGCTTCATGCCGCCCGAGAGTGCGGCGGCGCGACGGTCGTGGAAGCGCTCGAGCTGCGAATAGATGGGCGCGATCATGTCGCGGGCGTCGTCGACGGTGGTGCCGAACACCGACGCGAAGAACGTGAGATTCTCGATGACGCTCAGGTCGGGGTACAGCGAAAACCGGCCTGGCATGTACCCCAGACGCGGACGGATCTGCCACAGGTCGCGCACCACGTCCATGCCTAACACACGGGCCTCGCCGGCGTCGGGCACGAGCAGGGTGGTGAGGATGCGAAACAGCGTCGTCTTGCCCGCGCCGTCGGGTCCGATGAAGCCGAACATCTCGGCGCGGCGCACGGACACCGACACGCCGTCCAGCGCGACGGTGTCGCCGAAGCGCTTGACCACGTCGCGCACCACCACCGGCTCATCCGGGTTAGGCACGCGAGAGTCGGCGCGGCGGGGCGTCACGATCTGGGCGCCGCGGGCGCGGCGACGGTGAGATCGGCCGGCATGCCGATTTTCAGCACGCCGTTCGCGTTGGGCACGCGCACTTTGATCGCGTACACGAGGTCGGCGCGCTCGTCGCGCGTCTGCACCGGCGTCGGCGTGAACTCGGCGGTGGACGAGATCCACGTTACGATACCGGGTAGCGTCGCGCGCCGCTTCTGGCCTGCATCGACGTTCACGTGCACGGTCTGGCCGAGCTTGATCGACGACAACTGTGGCTCGCTGAGATAGGCGCGGAGGTCGAGCGAATCGAGGTCGGCGATCTTGTACAGCGGCGTACCCGCTTGCACGAATTCGCCGGCGCGCGCGTAGGTGGCGAGCACCGTTCCGCGCACGGGATTCGTGACGCGGCTCTTGTCGATGCGGTCGCGGACCTGGGCGGCCTGGGCGGCGACGGCTGCGACATCGTGCCCGGCGCCGCGCCGCTGCGCTTTCGCTGCCTCGATCTGCGCCGACAATACGCGCACCTCGCGCTCGTCCTGATCGCGCTGCTGCGCGGTGGCGGCGTGCTCGGCGAACAGGCGCTGCGTGCGCTCGTAGGTGCGCTGCGCGATCTCGAGTTGCGCCTCGAGCGCCGCGAGTTGATCCGCTACCTGGTGCACCTGGGACGCCGACGCTTCGCGTTGGGCAGCGAGCTGCGTCGTTTGCAGCGCGAGCTGCGTCGTGTCGACCAGCGCGATCACCGCGCCCGCTGCGATCGTATCGCCTTCCGTTAGGCCGAACGACAACAACTGGCCGGGCGTCTGCGCCGAGACGACCACCTCGGTCGCCTCGAAGTTGCCGTACGCGTCGGGCGTCGGCCCGTGGGCGCACGCGCCGAGCACGACGGCGGCCGTCGCGAGCGCGATCACATTCGTTCGGAAATCCATCACCGCACCTCGAGTCCGAGCGTCGTCAAATAGGTGGCGCGCGCCTGCGCGAGCTGCACGCGGTGCGTGGCCCGCGCGATTCGCGCGTTGAGCAGGTCCGTCTCGCGGTCGATGTACTCGGCCGCCGTGATCACGCCTTCGTCGTACCGCACGCGCGCCTCGCGCGCGGCCTCCTCGCGCAGCGACACGATGCCGTCGTCGCCCGCGACTGCTTGACCGAGAAAATCGATCTGCGCCGTGGCGCGCGTCGCCGCGCGCCGGATCGAGGCGCGAAACGCGTCCTGGTCGCGATCGACGGTGCGCTGCTCGAGCTCGAGCGCGCGTTGGTCGCGCTCGTTGGAGCCCCAGGTGAACGGCGCCCAACCGACCTGGATGCCGGCCAGCCAATACCATTGGAACCGGTCGCTCAAGAAGTCGATTCCGGGGCGGGCGTATCCGCCGCGCGCGAACGCCGACACACGTGGCTTGGTGGCCGCCGCGGTCGCGGTGCGTTGGGCATCGAGCAGCGCGCGCGACGCGTCGAATTGGGCGTATTCGGGGCGCGCATGCAGCGAGTCCCCAGCGGAGCGGGCGCGGGCCACGGCATTGGCTAACGCAGGCAGCGCGAGGCGAGCGGCCGGAGCGAGCGTCGTACCCGTCAGGTCGGCGAGCACCGCCAGCGAGGCACCCCCGTCATGCTCGAGCGAGGACCGGTCCTGCCGTCTGCGCAGCAGCTCGGCCATGATACCGGCCGAGTCGCCGGGCAGCGCCGCACCTTCGCGCACTCGACTCGACGCGACGGTGAGCTGCGCCTGCAGATCGGCAATCACCGCATCGATCTCGGCTTCCTGCGCCTGGAGCAGCGCCGCGTCGAAGAACGCGTCGTTCACTTCCTGGCGCAACGGGAAGAGCGACGTATGCACGGCGGATTCATCGGCCGAGAGCTGCGCGGTGGCGACGGCACGGCGCGGACCGCGCGACGGATCGAACAACGACTCCTGCGCCGTGACGTAGGCGTCGTAGGTGTCTTTGGACGGACGTGGCACGTGGATGCCGCCCGGCAGTGCGACGTCGATCGTCGTCACTTGCGACTGGTACTGGCCTAACGCAGTGGCGCCGAGCGATGGCAGGCGCTCGGCGGCGATGTCGTCGAGGCGGAGGCGCGCGCGCTGCCGGTCGGGCGAGAGGGTGCCGGTGCGCGGGTCGCGCGTGAGCGCCGAGTCCTGCAGCGCTTGCAGCTCCACGCTGTCGGCCGGCGCCGCGGCGGTGGTGTCGGGCGATTGGGTCGGGACGGGCGGCGCGGCGGCGAGCAGCGCGCACAGGGCTGCGTACACGAGATGCACCGGCGGATGCCGTCGTTCGTTAGGCGCTATCATGGGCGGAATCCGCGAAGGATGAAGTCGGGCAGGTCGACGCGGCGGCGCTTGATGAGGCGCACGAACTCGTCGTCCTCCATGCCTAGAATGGCGGTGAGCATCGGGCGTGCGGCAAACGGAAAGAGACAGAGCGACGCGATCGTGATGACGAGATCCTCGGCGCGGGTCGGCCGCATCGTGCCGGCGCGCGCCTGCTCGGCGATCTGCGCGCGCAGACGCGAGAGGACGCGCGGGGCGAACTCGTTTCGATCGAGGCCGGTCATGGCGCGGAAGAGTTGTTGGGCGCGTTCCGGGTGGTGATTGAGCTCGGCGAGCAGGTAGCCTGGCAGGATGGGCGTGCGCGACAGGTTGTCGAGATAGAGGTGCACCGCGTGCTCGATCTTGTCCGGCAGCGGCGTGTCGGAGCCGAGGAGTTGAATGACCGGCGGAATGATGGTCATGACGGCGCGCCGGAAGACGGCATCGGCGAGGCCCTTTTTCGAGCGGAAGTAGTAGTGGAGCAGGGCCTGATTGACGCCGGCTTCGCGCGCGATTTCCTGCATGCGGGCGCCGGCGGTACCGTGTCGCATGAACACCGAGTGGGCTGCATCGAGGATGCGGGACCGGGTGTCGGCGTCGTCGGGTGCGGCGCCCGGCGCGGGGACGCGCGGGGTGCGCGCGGGGTGTGGCGAAGTGCGGGTCGGTTTAATCATAGTGTTTAATTAATCGGTTAATTCATGCTCGCAAGGCTCGGTTCCCTGCCGGCCTCGGCCGTGGACGGCGCGACCGGGCTCGGCGGGGTCATTGCTCAACCCGCCGGTCTCGGCTAGCGTAAATCGATGCCCCCTCGCGCCGCCTCGACGCGGGCGGGCCGCTCCGCTGCCCGCCTGTCCTGGCCCGGCGCGGTGCGACATCGGTTGCCGGTCCATTGGCTCGCCGCTCTGTCGCTCGTCGCCGTGGGTCTGGTCTGCGTGTGTGCCCACGTCCGGGCGCAGAGCCTCGCCACACTGCCGGAGCAAGAGGCGCGGCACGCCCAGCGCGAGTTCGAGGTGCTCCGCCGCGCCCTCCTGCCGCGCGTCCCCGTACGCACGGGCGGCTGCGATTTCACGATTGGCGATCTGTGCTACTGGGATGACGAAGCCGCACCACCGCTGCCGCCGGAGCGCCCGCGCGTCGCGCGCGCCCGCGACCACCTGCGGTCGTCGCTCGATTCGTTAGGCGCGATCGACTCGGCGAACGACTACATCGTCGGTCAACGCGTGCGCTACGCCATCGAAGCGGGCGATACGGCCGGCGCTGCGGCGGCCGTCGCCCATTGCGCCGCGACGGCATGGTGGTGCGAGGCGCTCCGAGGCTTCGCGTGGCACCGCACCGGCGCCGAGGCCGCGAGTGCCGCCGCATTCGACAGCGCCCTCGCCGAGATGCCCGACTCGCTTCGCTGCAAGTGGCTCGACGTCCGCGCCTGGATTCCATCCGGAACACGCGCCGACCCACACGACGACCCGAAGCACTGCGCCGCGCGCGACGCGATGAGCGCGCGTGTTTTCTGGCTTTCGGCGCCGCTGCTCACCTGGCGTCGCGACGCCGTGCGCGACGAACTCTTCTCGCGGCGCACGCTGATCAAGCTGCTCTCAGGCACTGCCAATCCGCAGTTCAGGTATTGGCGCTGGGACAGCGAGAAGCTCTCGCTGCGCTACGGGTGGCCCGATCAATGGGCGCGCGAGGACGCGCCCATCGGCTCGGTCGACTTCGCGGGCGTGTACATCGTCGGCGACGAGCCGCGGCCCAGCTTCAGCGTGGTGCCCACTCAGCAGGCCCTCGAAGCGCCGTTCACCGCCAAACCCGGCGATTGGCAACTGATCGAGAATCGCACGGCACTCATGCGGTATGCGCCTCGCTGGCTGCGCAGCATCGATACACTGCCGGTGCAGATCGCGCGGTTTCGCGCGCACGGTGACAGCATGGTCGTGGTGGCGGCGTACGATGGCCACGCCCTCGTCGACAGCGGCAGCCGGACCATGGTCGCTGCCGCGTCGCTCTCGACCGGACTCGCGCCGGAGAGCACGCTCGCCATTGGCCTAACGACGAGCGCGCCGGCCGGCGCGATCGTCCTCGTGGCGCCGGCGCGTCCCGCGCTCGGCGCCGTGGAAGTGTTGGATTCGGTTGGTGGGCGCGCGGCGCGGTGGCGGGCGGGCATCGCGCCGTTGCCCCAATCGGCCGCGATCTCCGATTTGCTCGTGGGACGCGCGGGATCGGAGTTCGACGCGCGGACGCCGGACGCCGCGGCGCGTGCTGCGATCTCGACACTGCGCGTCGGCGCGCGCGACACGCTCGCGTTGTACTGGGAAACGTACCTGCGTCCGCCGCCCGGCGTGCCGGTGCGCGTGACCGTTCGCCTAACGCGAGCCGCCGGCCTGTTCGGCCGGCTGGGACGCGCGCTGGGTCTCGGGCACACGCACGTGGGCCCGGCGCTGTCGTGGGAAGATGCGTCTCCGGATTCCATCCCCGGCCACTCGATCCGGTTTGGCGTGGCCGACCTGCCGCCCGGCCGGTACCGCATCGAAGTGAGCGTTCAGACGCCCCACGGGCACGGGACGGCCGCCCGGGATATCGATGTGGTCGACTGACGGCGCCGCCGCCCCGGCACGCACTCTGCGATAGCCTTTCGGCCGGTCGCATCCCCGATGGAACGAGATGTGGCGGCTGTTTCCACACTCCGGAGCCGGACTCATGCACAGGAACGTCAGCAGTGTCGCGCGCGGCATCGTGGCTGCGTGCACGGCGTTGGGCGTCGTCGCCTGCGGGAGCAGCAGTCCGACGGGCGGCGGGCAGCACGCCGCGTCGATTACCGTTAGTCCTCCGACGGCATCGCTCGCCGCCGGCGACTCCGTGGCGCTCACCGCCACGGTGAAAGACGCGCAGGGCAATACGATCAGCAATCCCACGATTACGTGGTCGGCGAGCGACACCGACGCGGTGGCGATCTCCGCGAGCGGCGTGGTGTCCACGTTGCTCCCCGCGACCGACACGATCACCGCGACCAGCGACGGCGTGTCGGGCACGGCCGTCGTCACGGTGCAGGCGCCGACGCCGATCCAGATGCACGAAGGTGGGCTGGTCGGCACGGTCACGTTCCCCAATGGCAGCACCGCGAGCGGCGGACAGGGCGACCCCGTGGACACCATTCCGTGCGGCAGCGGCGCCGACGCGGAGCACTATCACGTGCACCTGAGCCTGTTCGTGAACGGCCAGCAGCAGGCCATGCCGTTAGGCGTCGGCATCGACAACGCCGTCGTCGTGGGCGACAGCCTCGCCATCGCCGGCACTTGCTTCTACTGGCTGCACGCGCACGACCGGACCGGTATCATCCACGTCGAGCCGGCAGAAACGGGCCACACATTTACGTTAGGCGAATACTTCGACATCTGGGGCGAGCCGCTCACGTCGAGCAACGTGGCGGGGAATCAGGGCGACGTCACCGTCTACATCGACGGCGCGCGCTACTTGGGTGACCCGCGCGCCATCGTGCTCGCGGCGCATCAGCAGATCACGCTCGAGGTCGGGACGCGGGTCGCGCCGCCGGTCTACGCGTTCCCGCCGGATTATTGAGCCCGGTCAGCGCCTGGCGGCGCGCGACTCGCCCGTGTCCAGCGTCGGATCGCTCATTGGACGCGTGGTGCGGCGCGTGCCGTCCAGCAGTTGCACCGTGATCGCTTCCGTTGGGCAGTGCTGCACGAAGTCGCCGTCGGCGGGCGACCACTGCAGCGGCGTCGCCGTCACGATCGCCTTGCCCTCGGCGTCCAACGCCATGACGCGCGGCGCCAGCGCCACGCAGGTTCCGCATCCGATACACCGGCCGCGGTCGACACGCACCGACACCATGCTCCGCGGGTACACGCCGCTGCCGTCGCACAGCGCGTCGCCGCAGCGCTCCAACGCCGTGCGCGCGGCCTCGTAGCCGGCGTTCACGATTTCTTGCGCGTGCGTGAAGCTGAACCAGTGGTGTCGCCCGACGTCAGGACGCACGAGCAGCATCGGGGGCCCGCTCCACTCGGCTAACGGACGCGCCTGCAGCGCGTGCATCATGAGCGTGGCCGCACGCATGTAGATCGCGGCAAAACCCTGCGAGCTGATGTCCCGCGGCCGCTCCACTTCGAAACTCCCGACATCGACCGCGATTACCGCATCGGCGCCAAGCGCCGCGATGGAGATGGGCAGGTTGTCGATGGTGCCGCCGTCGATGCAGCTGCGCGCGCCGACGTATCCCGGAGGAAAGAACCCGGGCAGGGCACACGACGCGTATACCGCGTCGACCACCGGTACGTCGCGGAGCCCGGGAAGACCCCACACGACGCGCGTGCCGCGTTCCACGTCGACCGTGTTCACGAGCACCGGTGTCGGCAGGTCGTCGAACGTTCCCGCCGGCGAGACGGCGGCGCACAGATCGCGGAGCGGCTCCTCGAGATAGAGCGACGGGCTGCGCATGCGCTCGAACAGCATGCCCACGTGGTTGATGCGGAACAGGTCGCGCCGGCGGAGGGACACGGCGCGCGCTTCCATCTCGCTCACGCTCATGCCGCCGGCATACGCCGCGCCGATCAGCGCGCCGATGCTCGTGCCGGCGATGACGCTGGGCCGGATGCCGCGCTCCTCGAGCGCACGCATCACGCCGATGTGGGCGAAGCCCTTCAAGCCGCCGCCGCCTAACACGAGGGCGGTGCGGGCGGGCACGTTCGACATTCCGATGAAGCTCCTTCCGGTCGAGGCCTTGGTGCGGTGTGCGGGCGAGCCGCGTCCCCGTGCGAGAGACGACTCGCTGCCCCGACGCGTTGCCGGCCGTCTCTGCGGACCGCCGGTCCCTCGCTCTATCACGGCGTCCTGCCGACGAGAAATGTACCCGTCTGACGGCGATGGTTCCCGTCGCGCCGCGCGCGGGCGTACCCGATGGCGCCATCGCGCGCCCGGGGGATCGCCCCGGGCGCGACATCAGAACCGGACCGAGTACCCGATGTCGGTGGGTTCGCCGCTGTGCGGTCGGCCCAACTGCACGTACAGACCGTAGAGCAGCACGGCGCCGCCGCCGATCATGATGATGGTGCCTGGTGTATCACCGATGATCGCCCCGGTGATGAGCGCGGCGCCGCCCAACACCATGAGCTTCTCGCCGTTGGTCAGCGCGAAGTCGGAGCGGTTGGTCGTCGGCGTCGCGGCGGGTTGTTCGGCGAGCCGGGGCGAGAGCGAGGCGGCGGCCACGGTCGGGCCGGCGGACGCCGGATCACCGGTGAGGGACTGCGCGCCTAACGGAGCAGCGGCGGCGAAAACCACGGCCGTCGCCGCCATGAGAACCCCTGTCCGGAACATGGCAGGTATCCTGGTGACGGGTACGCTTCGCGTCGCCCTCGACGCGAAGTCGGTGACTCGCGGCGTGTGCGCACGCCGCGCTAGTCGCCAACGCAAGCCACGCGCCGCGGCTCGCAACCGCCGCGTACACGACCGGTTGCGCGCCATGGCCGCGACGGGCTCGTGCGGAACCTGGTGTCGAGCCGTACATTCACTGCGCCAATGAGCACTCCCCAGCCCGCCGAGCCAACGCTCGTTCGCGCCATCGGCGTCAGCGGCCTTGCCGCGACCACGTTCAACATCATGATCGGCGGCGGCATTTTCGTGCTGCCGGCCGTGGCTGCCGGTGCGTTGGGCGCGCGGGCCCCCATCGCGTACGTGATTTGCGCGCTCGCGATGAGTCTCGTGCTGATCTGCTTTGCCGAATCCGGCAGCCGCGTCTCGCTCACCGGCGGCCCGTATGCCTACGTGACGCTCGCCCTCGGACCATTCGCCGGATTCTTGAGCGGCGTGCTGTTGTGGGTGGTGGCCGTCCTCGCGGCGTCCGCGGTGTTGAGTGCGCTCGCGGGGTCGGCGGCGGTGATCTGGCCTGCGCTCGCCCAACCGGTGGCGCGCGCGCTGCTCATCGTCGCGGTGCTCGCTGTCATCACGACGGTGAACGTACGGGGCGTACGCGGCGGGGCGCGCCTGGTGGAGCTGCTGGCGGTGGTCAAGCTGCTGCCGCTGTTCCTGTTCGTCATCGCCGGTGCCGTAGCGGCGCGTGCGGTCACAACGCCGGATGCTGGGTCGGTCGGCGGGGATCTCGGGCGGACCGCGGTCATCCTGATCTTCGGGTTTGCCGGGTCCGAGAGCGCGCTCGTGCCGAGTGGCGAAGTGCGCGACCCCGCGCGCACGGTCCCGCGTGCACTCGCCATCGCAATGATCACCGTGATGCTGCTCTACATCGCGGTGCAGCTGGTGGCCCAACGCGTCCTCGGGGTAGATGCGCTGGCCGCGGCGAAGGCGGCGCCGCTGTCCGCGGCGGCGGCCCGCATCGCCGGTCCGTTAGGCGCGGGCATCATCGCCGTCGCGGCGGTGCTGTCGATGTTCGGCAACGTCAGCGGCATGACACTGGCCACGCCGCGCGCGCTCTACGCGCTCGGCCGCGATGGATTCGTGCCACTCGTGTCCGCGCGCCTCGCGCGCGTGCACGACGCATACCGGACGCCGTACGTCGCCATCATCGTGCAGAGCACGATCCTCGGCATTCTGGCCGTGAGCAGCGGGTTCGTGACGCTCGCCGTGTTGGCGAACGTGTCGGTGCTCACCTTGTACGTCGTGTGTTGCGTGGCCACGATCGAGCTGCGGCGACGCGATGTCCGGCAAGCCGGCACGCCGTTCCGGATGCCCGGCGGCGCGATCGTGCCCTATCTCGCCATCGCGGTGCTCGCGTGGATGCTGTGGCACACGACGCTCCGCGAGCAGCTCGTCGTGCTCGCGCTCCTCGTCGCCGCGGCGCTCATGTTCGTGTTGACGGCGACGAGTCGTCGCACGAGACGCACGATGGCCACGCCATGACCGACGCCTTACTCGCCTACCGCTCCGAATTCCCGATCCTGGACCGGGTCACCTACCTCGTGTCCAACTCGCTCGGCGCGATGCCGCGCGCCGTTCCCGAGCGGCTGGCCGAATACGCCGACGCATGGAATCGCCGCGGCGTGCGCGCCTGGGCCGATGGGTGGTGGGCCATGCCGCTCACTGTGGGCGACGAGATTGCGCCTCTGTTAGGCGCTGGCCCCGGCGAGGTGGCGATGTTCCCGAACGTCACGCTCGCGCAAGCGGCCGTGTTATCGGCCGTCGACTACACGCCGCCGCGCGATACGATCGTGATGACGGGACTCGACTTTCCGTCCGTGCGCTACGTGTACGACGAGCTCGCTGCCCGCCTGGGCGCGCGCATCGTGACCGTGCCGAGCGACGATGGCATCGGCATCGATACCGCGCGGGTCATCGAGGCGATCGACGAGCGCACGCGGATCGTCGCCGTGTCGCACGTGTTGTTTCGCTCGGCGTACATCATGGATGCGGACGCGATCTGCCGGCGCGCGCACGACGCCGGCGCCCTCGTGTCGCTCGACGCGTTTCACTCCGTCGGCGTGATGCCCGTGGACGTGCGTGCGAGCGGCGTCGACTTCCTCACCGGTGGTGTGCTCAAGTGGTTGTGTGGTGGTCCGGGCGGCGCGTTCCTGTACGTCGCGCCGCGCGTGCGCGAGACGCTCGAGCCGGCGCTCACCGGTTGGCAGGCGCACGCGCGACCGTTCGCGTTCGAGAACGAAATGGAATACGGACACGGTGCGGGCCGGTGGCTCAACGGCACGCCTGTGATCCCGGCGCTGTACGCAGCGATCGAGGGCCCGCGCATCGTGCGGAAGGCCGGCATCGAGGCCATCCGCGCCAAGAGCCTGAGACAGACGGCGCGACTCGTGTCGCTCGCCGACGCGCACGGCTGGCCCGTGAACGCGCCGCGCGATCCGGACCGGCGCGGCGGCACCGTCGCGTTCGACGTGCCTAACGGATACGAAGTCGCACAGGCGCTGTTGGCGCGCGACATCCTGGTCGACTACCGCCCGGAGGCAGGCATTCGCGTCGCGCCGCACTTCTACACCGACGATCGCGAGATCGACGCTGCGGTCGAAGCGATGGCGTCCATCCTCGAGACCGGAGCCTGGCAGCAATTCAGCGCGCGCCGTGCGGTTGTCACCTAGTACACTTGCCTGCCGTCAGTGCAGCCGCACGGTCCGGCTGCGGTCGATGAGCACGACGAGCACTTTCGCCACGGCGGTAAGCGTCGCGATGCGCGCATTCACCGCGTTGTCGCCGAGCTCGATGCGCGCCCGCAGATACCAGTCGCGCGCCTCCCGCGCGGCGCCAAGCGCGAGCTCGTAGAATGGAACGCGATCTTTCTTGGACATGCGGCTGTATCCGGCCGCGATCTGCGCGCCAATGGATGCGGTCGCCGCGACCAACCGGCCCGCGATCGCCGCGGTGACCGGATTGCCTACGAGTCGCCGCGCATCGTGTGACGCCAGCTCCGCCACGTAGAGCGCCGCTCGATACACGCGCAGCGACCAGATCGGGTCGGTGCGGATGTCGACCGGCACGCCGCGTTCCCAGTCATCGTACCTCACGACCCCTCGCTGCGGTTGCGGTCGCGAACATACGCAGCGGGACACCGCGTCTCGCATCATCCCTGCGCGCACCGCATCGGACCAATGCGCGTGGACCCCGATCGCGGTCGAAGCAGCCGCGTCGATCCGTCTATTGTGAGGCTGCACGCGCGAGAGTACCTTGGTCCGGATTCCAACCCCTCTTATGCCGACGCCTCCGAAAAAGCTCCGCAAGCACTACACGAACAACGAGCATCCGGCCGTCATTCTGCGATTCGAGGATGGCCACGAGATCGCCGTTCCCAAAGGCACCAGCAAATCCTTCGACGCGTACGAGGGCGAGACGGTGAAGGTGCTGGCCGTCTATGATAAGCAGACGGGAGAGCGCGAGCTGCTCATAACCAAAAAGGCGGGCGAGTTTCCTGATGGGTGACCGCCTCGCCTTGCCGCGGTGGACGCGCGGCGCGGCGTTGGCCACCCTGCTGCTTCTTCCTGCATGCGCGCGCGGACAGGGCACCGGCGCGTCACTCGCCCCGATTCGTGCCGATACCGCCCTCCTTCGTCACACCCTCGACTCGCTCGCCGACGCGCACCACGGCGTCGTCGGCTACAGCATCATCGACCTCGACACCGGAGACACGCTCTCTCGCCGCGGCGACGAGACGTTTCCCACGGCGAGTCTGATCAAGGTCCCGATACTCGTCACGCTGTACGATCTGGTCGCGAAGCACCAGGTCTCGCTCGACGATCCGCTCACGCTGCTCGACATCGACAAGGTACCGGGATCGGGGTCGCTGCAGTTCATGCACGACGGCGCGACGATCACAGTGCACGACGCGGCGTGGCTCATGGCCACGCAGAGCGACAACACCGCGACGAACCTGCTGCTCGACCGGATCATCATTCGCCGCGTGTGGGCGAAAATGGAATCGCTCGGCTTGATGCACACGAAGGTGCATTCGAAGACCTTCCTACGCATCTCGAGCGTGGCCATGGACAGCTCGGCGAAATACGGATTGGGCGTGTCCACGCCTAACGAGATGGCGCACCTGTTCGTGCTGCTCGCCCGAGGCCAGGCCGTGAATCCGGCCGCCGACTCGGCCATGCTGGACATCCTCGAGCACAACGAAGACAACACCCTGCTCCAGCGCGAGCTCGATCGCGTGCGGGCCGCGCACAAGACCGGCGCCGTGGATGACGCGCGTACCGAGTGTTCGCTCTTCTATCTGCGGTCACGCGTCGTGGCGTGCGTGTTCACCAAAGAGAACAAGGACCAACGCTGGATTCTCGACAGCGAACCTCAGGTCACAATGGCGCACATGGGCGCGACCATCGCGCGCGCGTTCGGACTTCCGGACAGTGCGTCCGTCGCGTCGGGTCCGTGAGGCAACGGCATCGCGTTCGTAGTCACATCGACCGAACCGCGTGCGTCAACTCGTCCAACGCATGGCACCGGAAATGCCCGCTCCCTGTCCCGGCCAGCATCGAAACGTGACCGGAGGAAATCATTGTGAGAACCTGCGCCGCTGCCGTCGCCGCTATTGCACTTGCTGCCGCTCCAACCGCCGCCGCGGCGCAGTTTACTGCCGCGCTGGTACCCGCGCGCATGCCGGCGCCACGTACCGCGCTCATGCCCAACTCGAACGGTCCCACAGCGATGCCGGCCGGGACGCGCGTCGATTCATCACTCGGCGCGTTCGACTCGACGTTCTTCGATTCGTCGCCGAATTCGGTCACGCCGACCGAGAAAATCACGTCGACACCAGCGCGTTCTGCTTCCACTGTACATTCACCCGACACCACCAGCGCCGGTGACACCGTGTTCAGAGACGGAGCCTCCGCGCCCGAAACCGATTCAACACTTCCGGCATTGGCGCTCGCTGGTGTAGGTACGCTACTCGTTGGTGTGGTACTCGTTCGACGCTGATATGCGACGTTCCTTCGGAGTTTTCTTCGTGCTCGCCGGTGCGTGCCTGCTGCTCACAGTGGGCTACGCCTACGGCGCGAGCGCCATCGCACGCCGACATGCGCGTGCGACGTGGACCGCCGTGGAAGCGAACGGTTCGCTCTCCACGCCGGACAGCGCCCTGTCGCATCGCAGCTTTGCGCGCGGCGAGCCCGTTGGGCGCATCGACATTCCGGCGATCGATCTCGATGAAGTGTTCATCGAAGGCGTCGGTGACGCGCAGCTCGCGGTGGCGCCGGGTCATCTGCCGCAAAGCGCGCTGCCGGGTGAGCCGGGCAACGCGGTAGTCTCTGCGCACCGCGACCGCCAGTTCCACGCACTCGATCAACTGTCACTGGGCGACACCATCGTCACCGAGACGTACGGCGGACGCACGACGTGGGTGATCGTCGCGCGGCGCATCGTCGAGCGAGGTAAGCCTGCGCTCTTCTCGACCGTGGAGCCGACGTTGACGCTCACGACGTGCTGGCCTGTTCGCTACGTCGGGCCGGCGCCCGATCGATTGATCATTACGGCCAAGGTCTTGGAGCGGGCTCGACCCGGCGTCTGACGCCGGATCACTTCCCAAGCGGGGCGCGGCAGGGCATCGTAGCGGCGTGTCCACAAAAAGCGCTCCATCGTCGACCGCCGGATCCGCGGCAGCCCGCACCCAGGCGCCGTCGGGTGGGCCGGCCGTGCAGCGCGTCATCCAGACCAGGAACGCCGAAGACCCCGCGCTGCGCACGTGGATCGTGCTGGCGCGGGCGTACCATACGATCGTCCGCGCGGTGTCGCGCGACGTCAGCCGCCACCGCCTGACGTTGGGCCAGTTCGCGGTAATGGAAGCCCTCTACCACAAGGGCGCGCTTCCGTTAGGCAGAGTGGGCTCGCTGCTGCTCGTCACCGCCGGCAACATCACGTACGTCGTGGACCAGCTCGAGCGGCGCGGGCTCGTGCGGCGGGAGCGGCGCCACGGCGACCGGCGCGTGGTGTACGCGGCGCTCACGGCCAAGGGTCGCGCCCTCATCGACGAGATCTTTCCCGCGCACGCCCGCTACATCGCGGAGCTGTTCGATACGCTGCCGCCCGACGAACAGAACCAGTTGCGCTGCCTGCTCAAGAAGCTCGGATTCGCCGTCGCCGAGCTCGAGGGCGAGGGGAAGGCCGACTGACGCCTAGAGTGCGCGTCGCACGAAGAACGCGCCGAGTGCCAGGAGCACGGCGCCGAGGATCACGATGGTGACGCCGTTCCGGTCTTCGGCCGGCGGCTCGTCGGCCTGGTGCTGGGTTTCATTGCTCACGAGCGACTCTCCCGGTTGATGCGCGAATCCCTAGATTCCTCACATGCGCTTCATTCTTGCTTTCGCCCTCGTACTCGCCGGCGCTGTGCCCGCCGCCGCCCAACGGATCGCGCCTAACGAAATCGACGGCGATCTCCGTTTCCTCGCATCCGATTTGCTCGAGGGCCGCGCGCCCGCGACGCGCGGCGGCGAGCTCGCCACGGCGTACATCGCCGCCCAACTCCGGTCCGCCGGCATCCAGCCCGGTGTGAACGGATCGTATTTCCAGCGCGTCCCCATCGATGTCGTCACGATCGACGCCGCATCGATGCGCGTGCACGCGTCCGGCAAGGCTGCCGCGTCGCTTCGATTTCCGGATGACGTCGTCATCTGGGCCGGCTCGGCCGTTCCGTCGAGCGCCGCGCACGCCGAGATCGTGTTCGCCGGTTACGGCGTCACCGCGCCCGAGTACAAGTGGGACGACTTCAAGGGCGTGGATGTCAAAGGCAAGGTGCTGCTCGTGCTGGTGAACGACCCGCCCGCCACTGCGAAGGAGCCGCAGTTGTTCGGCGGAACGGCCATGACCTACTATGGCCGGTGGACCTACAAGTTCGAGGAAGCCGAGCGGCGCGGTGCTGTAGGTGCGCTCGTCGTCCACACCACGGCGGCGGCGAGCTATCCGTGGCACACCGTGATCGCCTCCTGGAGCACGCCGCAGCGGATGCTGCCGCGCGACCCGTCGCTGCCCGCTCCGTTAGGCTTCCGCGGCTGGATCACCGACTCCGCGGCCACGGCGCTGCTCGCGCACGCCGGGCTGGATCTCGCGGCGCTGCGCAAGCAGGCCGACACGCGCGGCTTCCACCCGGTGAGTACGGGCATCACGCTCGACGTCGCGTTCCGCAGCACCGTGCAACGCATGGAAAGCCAGAACGTCGTGGGCGTCATCCCCGGCCGCGACAGATCGCTCGGCCGGCAGTACGTGGCGTTGAGCGCGCACTGGGATCACTTCGGTATCGGCCCCAAGGTGAACGGCGACTCGATCTACAACGGCGCGGTCGACAACGCGTCCGGTGTGTCGACGCTGCTCGCCGTGGCACGGGCGGCCGCACGGGCGCCGCGCATGCGCCGGTCGCTGGTGTTCGTGTTCGTCACCGCCGAGGAAGCCGGGCTCCTCGGCTCGTCGTGGTTTGCCCAACATCCGACCATGCCCGACGGCGACATCGTCGCCGACCTGAACATGGACGTGGTCACCGTGTTGGGCACGGTGCGCGACTTGAACGTGCTGGGCTCGGACAAATCGACGTTAGGGCCGATGCTCGCCCATTTGATCGCGCCTAACGGAATGCGCATCGACCCCGATGCGCATCCGGAGGCGGGCCACTTCTACCGATCGGATCACTTTTCGTTTGCCAAGGCCGGCATTCCGGCGGTCTCGATCGGCGCGGGCACGGACTACGTCGGGCGTCCCAAGGGATGGGGCGTGCAGCAGGAGGACGACTACACGGCGCACCGCTATCACCAGCCGGCCGACAACTACAGCCCGGATTTCGATCTGCGCGGCGCCGCGCAGATCGGCGATATCGTGCTGCGGTTCACGACGGCGCTTGCCAACTCGCCGGTGCTGCCGGCGTGGAATCCGACGTCCGAGTTCAAGTCGGCGCGCGGAAGAAGCGAGAAGATCTCGTGACGCGGGTGTGCCGAACGCGGCCTCCCACGCCGCGCACGTCGAGATCCGTAGCTAGCGCAGCCCGATGACGGTCGCGCCGCCGATGGCGAGCATGCCTAACAGGAACAGCGCCGCGTAAAGCGGAAGCAGGAAGCGGAACCACTTTTCGTAGCGCACGCCGGCCGCCGCGAGATTCGCCATCAGCACGCCGCTCGTCGGCGTGATGAGGTCGCAGAGACCGGCGCCGTACTGGTAGGCGAGCACCGTCGTCTGCCGCGACAGCCCAAGGAGATCGGTGAGCGGCACGAGGATCGGCAGCGTGAGCACGGCCTGGCCGCTCACGCTCGGCACCGGCACGTGGATCGCGGTGTGCACCGCCATCATGCCGATGGCGGAAAGCCCAACGGGAAGGCCGGCGAGCGGCGTGACCAGCCCGTGCACGATCGTGTCGACGATGCGCCCCTGCTGCAGCACGACGTAGATCGCGCGGGCGAAGCCGATGAGCAGCGCCGCGAACGTCATCGAACGGAAGCCGTCAATGAACGCCTCCGCCGTGCCCCCGATGCCTAACCGGCCGATGAGCCCGGCGGCGACGCCCATGACGAAGAACAGCGCGGCCATCTGGTCGAAGCCCCAGCCGAATCGCGTCACGCCGTACACGAACACCGCGAAGGTGAGGAGCACGAGCGCCAGCACGGTCCCCTCGCGTGATCCCGCCCCCGCGTGTGCCACGGCCGCATCACTCGACGGCGTGCCACGCGTACGTGCGGCGTAGTGCATCGTCCCGCCGATCCAGATCGCGAGCGCCAGCGCGAGAAACACGAGCCGGTACGACCAACCCGAGAGCAGCGGCAGCTGGGCCAGTTTCTGGGCAATCTCGACTTGAAACGGGTTGATCGGGCTGAACGCCGCGCCGACCGCGGCGGCGCCCACGCTCATCGCCGCGGCGGTGACGGCGTCGTACCCGAGGCGCCTCGTCAGCACGAGGAGCGCCGGGATCAGCGCAATGATCTCCTCGTGCATGTTGTCGAGCGCGCCGCCCAACGCGAATGCGAAACACGTGACCGGGATGACTAACGCTGCACGATCGGCGAGGCGCCGGACGAGCCAGGTGACGCCGTACGCCAGCGCGCCGGTCCGGTCGACCACGGCAAACGCGCCGCCGATCAGGAACACGAAAAACACCACATCGGCGGCGTCCTCGAGTCCCTTCGGGATCGCGACCACCGCCGCGAACGGTCCCACCGGATTCGAGCCGACCGTGTGGAACGTGCCGGCGACGACCACGCTGCGTCCGGTTGCCGGGTCGTCGCGCCGCTGGTACTGGCCGGCCGGAAGCACCCAGCTGAGCGCCGCGGCGACGGCCACGCACGCCACCATCAAAACCAGCGCGTTAGGCAGCCGGAACCGAACGCGAAGCGTGGGTGCTACGGACGCGGCAGCGTCGCTCATGGCGGGTCGCGCTCGAATGCGTGGTGACGCTGCGATACGGTATCGAGATGCGTCGCGCCTAGCCTACGCGGATCGCCAACGGCGCGCAATGTCCGGTCATCCCCGTCGACGATGCACGAGTTGAATCTGGACGCGAGCTTGGACCATGGTCAGTATGCGAAGAAAGCGCTATCCTTGCCGCGCACAAACTCGATGAGGCATCTCGTGGCCTTGCGCTCGTGATGACAACGGTGCGCGTCTCGCCCGCGGTCGCCGCCGCCTTACGCGACGGCCGGCCGGTGGTCGCGCTCGAGAGCTCCGTGTTCGCGCAAGGCTTACCGCAACCACAAAACCGCGAAGCAGCGCGACGCATGCTCGCGGCGGTGCGGGCGCGTGGAGCAGAGCCTGCGATCACCGCGGTGGCGCACGGCACACCGGTCGTCGGACTCGATGGCGATGACCTCGAGCGATTCCTCGCGCGTGATGGCGTGCGCAAAATCTCTGCTCGCGACATCGCACCGGCTGCCGCCGCGCGCGTCGACGGTGCAACCACAGTCGCAGGATCCCTCGCTCTTGCGCACGCCGCTCACATTGCCGTGCTCGCCACCGGCGGCATCGGTGGCGTACACCGAGTGGCACCGATATCGAGTCACGCGTTCCAAGCCGTGCGCGATGAGTCGGCGGATCTCGCCGAGCTCGCACGTACGCCGATGCTCGTCGTGTGCGCCGGCGCCAAGACAATTCTCGACCTGCCGGCCACGATGGAACGTCTCGAGTCACTCGGCGTCGCTGTCGTCGGCTATCGCGTCGATGAGCTACCGGGCTTCCTCACCAGTGGTACAGGCATTTCATTGTCGTGGCGATTCGAAAGCGCGGCCCAGGTCGCCGCGGCGTGGTGCATGCAGCGAGCACTCGGGCGGACGCAGGCGATGGTGGTGGTTCAGGCCCCGCCGTCGCCGCTTCCGCGCGGGATGGTGGATGATGCGGTGAATCGCGCGCTCGACGCTGCTGCGCGTGCCGGAATCGCGGGGCCGGCCCTCACACCGTGGTTGTTGGCACGGTTGGAAGAGGAGACCGGTGGCTCGTCACTCGCGACCAACGTGGAACTTCTCGAGTCCAACGCTGCGTTGGCTTCGGAAATCGCAGTGGAGGTGACCGGAGACGTCGAAATCGGACGTGCACGCGCGTAATATCCCGTGGGCGCGTGTGTCGTCCTGTACTTCAGCGGGGTGGAAGGGGAGCTAAAGTTCGGTGAGACCGTTATAAAGTCAACATCTTGAACTGGGCGGATTTCCAGTTGTACAATAGGCTGACCGACATCGGTCTTCATCGACACGTCGGAGGTGCGAATCGCCATGCCTACCCCATTTCTGAGTTCTGAAGAGTACGACGAGCGCGCGCATCAACTCTACAACGAAGGGCAGTACGACGAAGCGCTCGATGTGCTGCGCGAAGGATTGGCGCTCTATCCGAACTCGGTCGAATTGCACATTGGGGTAGGCTACGCACGGCTGGCTCGCGATGAGTTCGCTTGGGCCAGGCAGAGCTTCGACAAAGCCCTCGTGCTGGACCCGGATCACGAGGATGCGATCGCCGGCCTCGGCGAGACGTTGCTCAAGTTCGGCGCGCGCGAGCAGGCGCTGGGACGTTTCCGCCACATTCTCGAGCTCGGCTACGCGGACGACATCGACCTCGTCCTGCAGATCGGCCGCGCGCTGTTCCGCGAAGACATGATCGCCGAGGCGCGCGAGTTCTTCGAGATCGCCGCGCGCGAAGCCGGCGAGATGGCCGAGGCCGCGGCGTGCCTGGGTTACGTTAGGCATCGGGGCGGCGACGACGAAGGCGCCATCACCGCGCTCAAGCGCGCGCTGCAGTTGGACGACGACCACGCCGAGGCGCGCATCTACCTCGCCAACATCCTGTACGACCGTGGCGATTACGAGGGGTCGCTGTCGCAGCTCGAGCGCACGGAGCCCGACGACCACTGGGAAGAGCTCGGCATCTGGCGCCTGATCGAGCTCAAGAAGTCGCTCTACCGCCTAACGGAGGACGACCCCGAGCTCGCGCCGTGGGACGATCGCCTCTCCGAGTTGGCCGGCGAGCCCGACGACATCGACGAGATGCTCTCGGAGATCGAGACGCGCGTGAACGAAGAGGAGGCGGCGCGCGAGCGCGGCCAGCTCGAGCTGTTCGGCGCGCTGTTGTCGGACCTGGCGGGACAAAGAGTGTCCGACACGCTCGAGCACCGGATCCTGCTCAACGACGGCCGCATTTACGTCGGGAGCTGGGACCGCATCGTGCGCGCGATGCGCGACGCGAACAAAGGAATGACCGGCCGCTCGGTGCAGGAATTCATGGCCACCGAAGCGAGCCGCGGCTACTCGATTACGGGCGTCAAGATCCCGATCGGCGATGCCGAAAGCTTCATCCGCGGCAGCGCGAACGCCGGCCTGTTGCGCATCGTGCGGTGACAGATCCGTCCTCCGCCTCGCGCGGCGCGCAACACGCGCTCGAGGCGGTTCGACCGGCGGTCGAGCGACTGTCATCGAGCCGGTCTTCGCAGGACAACGCATCTGATGTGACGGCCATCTGCGCCGGCGTCGAATTGGCGCTCGGCGCGCTGCTCGGCCGCAGCGATCTGTCGGGACAGGCGCTGGTGCGCGAGACGCGGCAGCGCGAGGCGATCTCACTCGAGCAGGCGCACGCGGCGCTCGAGCTGTTCGCGGTGCGCGACCGGTTGGGCGCGTCGGGACAGGTCGACAGCGCCGATCTGGACGTGGCGCGCGAAGCATACGGCGCGCTCGTGCGCGGCTTCGAGACGCCGCCTGTGGCCGGTGCTGGTG